>CAYYEE010000011.1:0-25816 GCA_964470775.1 uncultured Planctomycetota bacterium
CGGTCTGGCCTTCGATGGCGCTGTCTTCGTCGCGCGAGGCCGGGGCGCGGCCCACGCCGGGGACCTCGATGAGCCAGCCTTTGGGGGTGACGTTTTCCCAGTCTTCAGCGCCGCCGTTAGCGATGAGGTTGGGCGCCTCAAAGGTCCACTCGCCCGCGTTGTGAAAGGCTTTCTCTTCATCGTTCTGGGTGGAGGTGGGTTCGGCGCCAACGGACCACGCGAGGCTTGTCTGGGCCGTGCGACGCCTGAGGTTGGCAAGCCAGAGGTCGCCGGCAATTGGCGTAAATCCTTTTGTGGAAATGTCTTGCATGGGAACCGCTATCTCGGCGGTGTAGCCGCCTTTGAGGCGCTGGAAAGCGGCTTGGACCTTGACGTTGGCGCCGGTGGCTGTGGGCGCGGCGTTGATGGGCAGGGATATGCGGATGCGGCGGGCATGGGTCTGGCCGACTGTGGGGGCAGGCTCCTCAAGCGTGGCTTCTTCCCCGGCCGCGGCGCCCTCGGCGGGGGTGGGGGTGGGCAGGGGACCCAGGGGGTAGAGCTCGATCTCCAACGTCTCTTCGTCATGGGTCTGGAGGCAGACAAAGCCGATGAGCAGGGCGTCGCCGGTGAAGCCGGCGCGGGCGATGGTGTGGGGAGAGCCAGGCTGGCCGGCGGGGTCGAGGAACTGCTCCGTGGGTGTGGCGGCCAGCCAGCACGGGTCGTCGAGGCGGCCGTCAATCCGGGGGGGGGTGAGGAGCCTGGGCAGGACCAGGCGGCGCGGGGCGGGAGGCTCTTCGGGCTGGCTCTGGGCCGGGGCGCCGAGCAGAACGGCCGCCATCAGGCAGGCGGCGGTGCGGATGGCGCAGAAGTGGGACATGGGGCCCTCCCAAGAGGCCGCGGTTGTTCGGCCGGTGGAATGCTTCTTGCTTTCGCGCTGGGTATAGATTATCATTAATGTTCTACGCTTCAAGCGCGTGAGAGTCATTTGAGACGCGAAAGCGGAGCCGCGGATGCGGGCGAAGGTTCAGAGCGCGTGGTACTGGATATGCCGGCAGGGATGCGCGTTCTGGGTGATCCTTTGTTTCGGTTTCCGCGCTTTGCATGCGGACCGCGTGCCGCGGCGGGGGGGGGTGCTGCTGGTATCGAACCACCAGAGCTACCTGGACCCCATGCTGGCGGGCGTGTGTCTTTCGCGGCAGTTGAGTTTCATGGCGCGCCGGACGTTGTTCCGCAACCCGGTTTTCGGTTGGATTCTGCGCTCGGTCAACGCGTTTGAGATCAACCGCGACGGGGTGGACACGGGCGCTTTCCGCGAGGCGGTGAAACGCCTGACGGAAGGCAAGATGGTGGTGATCTATCCGGAAGGCACGCGCACGCGCGACGGGTCGCTGCAGGCGTTCAAGGGGGGCATGGAGCTGCTGGCCAAGCGCGCGGGCGTCGCGGTGCTGCCGATGGTGGTCGATGGAGCGTTTGAGGCGTGGCCCCGGAACGGGGCGATCCGTTTGAGACGAGTCTGGGCGGCGTACGGAAGGCCGATCGGGCCCGACGAGATCGCCGCGATGGACCGCGGAGAACTGACGGCGCGCGTCGAAGACGAGATGCGCCGTTTGCTGGCGGAGCTGAGAAGTCGCCGCGCAGGGCCTGGGCCCGCGGGGCGCGAGGGTCCGCGGCGTTAGGAGCAAGCCGAATGGTTCGGCTGCGCGCCGCGGCAGCGCCGGTTTGACGGGTTTGGGCCGGAAACGGCGGGAGGCATGACCGATGGTGGATCGTCTGCTGCTCAAAGAGCACAACATTACGCAGGACGAGATCGAGCAGGAGCTGGCTGAGGCGATGGCCGACCCGGATCTCGGGGAGTTGGGCAAGGCGATTGACGAGTCGATGCAGAAGTTTGACGCCGGCGCCATCCTGAAGGGGCGCTGCATCAACGTTCTGGGCGACGACGTGATCGTGGACGTTGGGTACAAGTCGGAAGGCGTGGTGCCGCTGTCGGAGTTCCTGCCGCAGGGCGTGAAGCCGGGCGACGAGTTCGAGGTGTTGCTGGACGCGGTGGAAGACGAAGGCGGCAGCATTGTGCTCTCGAAGCGCAAGGCCGACCGCATCCGCGGGTGGCAGCGCGTCATCGACGAGCACAAAGAAGGCGACATGGTCACGGGCCGCGTCATGCGCAAGATCAAGGGCGGCCTGCTGGTGGACATCGGGGTGCCGGTGTTCCTGCCCGCCTCGCAGATCGACATCCGCCGCCCCGGCGACATCGGCGACTACATCGGCAAGGACATCACGTGCAAGATCCTCAAGATCGACGTGGACCGGCACAACATCGTGGTGTCGCGCCGCAAGCTCATCGAAGAGCAGCGCGAAGAGCAGAAGCGTTCGCTCATGTCGGGCATCGCCGTCGGCCAGGTGCGCCGCGGCGTGGTGAAGAACATCGCGGACTTCGGCGCGTTCGTGGACCTGGGCGGCATCGACGGCCTGCTGCACATCACGGACATGAGCTGGGGCCGCGTGACGCACCCGTCGGAGATGGTGGCCATCGACCAGGAGATCGAGGTCGTGGTGCTGAACGTGGACCCGGAGAAGGAGAAGATCGCTCTGGGCCTGAAGCAGCGCACGCCCAACCCCTGGATGCATGTGCCCGAGAAGTACCCGGTGCAGTCGCGCGTGCAAGGCGAGGTGGTCAACATCGTCAACTACGGCGCGTTCGTCAAGCTGGAAGAAGGCGTCGAGGGCCTGGTGCACATCTCCGAGATGTCCTGGACCCGCCGCATCAACCACCCGTCGGAAGTGGTGGCCATCGGCGACATCGTGGACGTCGTGGTGCTGGACATCAACGAGGAGAAGCAGGAGATCAGCCTCGGCATGAAGCAGACCGAGGTGAACCCGTGGACGCTGGTGGAAGAGAAGTATCCTCCGGGAACGGTGATCAAAGGCCGCGTGCGCAACCTGACGAACTACGGCGCGTTCGTGGAGATCGAAGAAGGCATTGACGGGTTGCTGCACATGAGCGACCTGTCGTGGACCAAGAAGATCAGCCATCCTTCCGAGCTGTTGAAGAAGGGCGACATGATCGAGGCCATGGTGCTGAGCGTGAGCCAGGACAAGAAACGGGTGGCGCTGGGCCTCAAGCAGCTCCACTCCGACCCGTGGGAGACGGACATCCCCTCGCGTTTCCGTCCCGGCGACGTGGTGACAGGCACGGTGACCAAGCTGACCAGCTTTGGCGCGTTCGTGGAGCTGGAGGCGGACCTGGAAGGCCTGCTCCACATCTCCGAGATGTCGGACCACAAGGTGAACTCGCCGGAAGAGGTGGTGCAGCCTGGCCAGCCCGTGCAGGTGGTGGTCATCCGCGTGGATACCGCGGCGCGCAAGATCGGCCTGAGCATGCGGAGCAACCCGGAGATCGAGTACACCACCGAGGCGATCCAGTCGATCGTGGACGCGAGCAACGAGGCGGCGCACACCGGCGAGGCGATGGCGCCCGAGGCGGAAGCCGCTCCAGAGGCCCAGGCTCCCGGCGCGGCGCCCGAGGCTCCGGCCGAAGGCCAGACGCCCAGCGTCTGAGCCCCGTCCGCTTGCGAGGAACGATGAGATGAGTACAATGGGGACGGGTTCGCCCGTCCCCATTTCGTTTTTTGGGACGGGAGGACGCAACGGCGAGGAGAGCGGCCTGGAGGCGGGGGAAGCCTATGGCGGCAAAAGCGGCAAGCGATACATCCCTGGCGATGTATCTGAAGGAGATTGACCAATACAAGCTCCTGACGCGTGAGGACGAGGAACGGTTGGGGCGGTTGGTGGGCCAAGGCGACTCGGCCGCGCGCGATACGATGATCCGCAGCAACCTGCGGCTGGTGGTGCGGATCGCGCGCGAGTTCTGCCATCGGGGAGTCCCCATGGCGGACCTGGTGGCCGAGGGGAATATCGGGTTGATGAAGGCGGTGGAGCGCTTCAACCCCGAAGAGGGCACGCGGTTCAGCACCTACGCCATCTGGTGGATTCGGCAGACGATCCGCCGTGCGCTGCAGACCAACGGCCCGACCGTGCGCGTGCCGGGGTACATGGTGGAGCTGGTGTCGCGCTGGAAGCGGGCCAACGAACAATTGACGGCCCAATACGGCCGCGCGCCAACGCCGGAAGAACTGGCCAAGGCGCTGGACATCTCGCCCAAGCGGATCGCCGTGATCCGGCGGGCCTTGCGCGCAGCCAGCACCGCGCCCAAGAGCAGCCCGGACATGATGTGGCTGTTCGAGGACGTGCTGGTGGACGAAAAGCACAAAGCGCCCGACGACCGGCTGGCCGAGGAAGGCGAACACCAGATGGTGCAGCGGTGCCTGGCCGCCATTGACGAGCGCGAGGCCGAACTGCTGCGGCTGCGATACGGGCTGGACAGCGGGGAGCCCAAGACACTGCAGGAGATCGGGGCGAAGATGGGCGTCACGCGGGAGCGCGTGCGCCAGTTGGAAGCCGAGGCGTTGCGCAAACTGGCCAGGTCCATCTGGCGCTATGAGCACGGCGTGCCCCCCGAACAGCCGGGCGAGCCGGAGGAGAAGCCCAGAGCCAAGCCCAAAGAGATCGCCGCCAAGCGCGCCTCTGCTTCGGCGGCGCGCGCCGCCGCCAAACTCAAACCCAAGCCCAAAAAGGAGGCCAAGAAGAGATGATGGACCTGAAATCCGTGATCCGCGAGGTCCCCGACTTCCCCAAGAAGGGCATCCTTTTTTTTGACGTGAGCACGCTGTTCCAAAACGCGAAGGCGCTGGACGAGGCGTGCGAGGCCATCGCCGGCCACTTCCGCCGCCGGGGCGTGGACGTCGTGGCCGGGATCGAGTCGCGCGGCTTCGTGGTGGGTTCCATTGTGGCCAACAAGCTGGGCGCGGGGTTTGTGATGCTGCGCAAGCCGGGCAAGCTGCCCTATAAAACGGTGTGCGCAAGCTATTCGCTGGAGTATGGATCGAACACGTTGTGCATGCACGTGGACGCCGTGAAACCGGGGCAGAAGGTTCTGCTGGTGGACGACCTGCTGGCCACGGGCGGCACGCTCAAGGCCGCGCGGGAGCTTGTCGAAGGCCAAGGCGGAAAGGTCCTCGGCTCGGGGGTGATCGTGGAGCTCGACTTCCTGCCTGGCCGCAAGACGCTGGAGCCCATGGAGGTCTTCTCGCTGGTTCACTACGCCAGCGAGAAGATGTGACAAGAGCGCCTCGACTCGGGACTCCGGGAGACGTCGACATGACCGGCGCGGTGGTTGAGTTCTTCAAGGGCATGAGCCCCGTGGCGCAGGCGCTGGCGGGCACGCTGTTCACCTGGTTCGTCACGGCGCTGGGCGCGGGGGTGGTGTTTTTCGCGAAGCGATTCAACCAGAAGCTGATGGACGGGATGCTGGGGTTCGCGGCGGGCGTAATGATCGCCGCGAGCTACTGGTCGCTGCTGGCGCCGGCCATTGAGATGTCGGGCAGGGACAACGGCATCGTGCCCCCGTGGATGCCGGAGTGGTTTCCGGCCACGGCGGGGTTTCTTTTGGGCGGCGCGTTCCTCTACGCCGTGGACAAGCTGCTGCCGCACCTGCACCTGGGGCTGGACACGAGCCAGGCGGAAGGGATCCATACGCGGTGGCAGCGCAGCGTGCTGCTGGTGCTGGCCATCACCCTGCACAACATCCCGGAGGGCATGGCTGTGGGCGTGGCCTTTGGCGCGGTGAAATACAACCTGCCCGGCGCGGGGCTGGGCGTGGCCATTGCGCTGGCGCTGGGGATCGGCCTTCAGAATTTTCCGGAGGGGCTGGCCGTGGCCATGCCGTTGCGGCGCGAGGGCATGACCCGGACCAGGGCGTTCTTTTACGGCCAGGCGTCGGGCATCGTGGAACCCATCGCCGGGGTGATCGGCGCGGCGCTGGTCATGTCCATGCGGCCCATCCTGCCTTACGCGCTGGCCTTTGCCGCTGGCGCCATGATCTACGTCGTCGTCGAGGAACTCGTCCCCGAGTCGCAGCGCAGCGGCGACACGGACCTGGCCACTATGGGGGCCATGCTGGGGTTCGCGTTGATGATGGCCATGGACGTGGGGTTGGGGTGAGCCGCGGCCCAAGGGCCCCATGATCCGCGAAAAACGGCCGCGCCCCGCCGGGCGCCTTCTGTCCTTCCTGTTCTTGGCCGAGCAGGGGGCATCTGCTATAATGCCTCCATCGGAATTTCGTGCGCCCGTAGCTCAGCAGGATAGAGCGGCGGTTTCCTAAACCGCAGGCCACAGGTTCGACTCCTGTCGGGCGTACACCCTTGCCAATGCGCCGGCGCGCCGCGAGCCCCCGTCAAGGTAACGCGCGCCGGCGCGTTGCGTTTCTTGGGGGCGCCGCCGGACCTGTGAGGCGCGGGGGACGGCCATGCGGCGGCGGCGCGCGCGGCGTGGCGCGGAAGGGCCCGCGCCGCTATTCCTCCCCTCCGCGCCACGGCCCTCTGCGGCGCCCCCCGCCATTGCCGCGGCCGGAGTTGGGGTCGTAGGTCTGGGGCGAGAGCACGAGGCGGCCATCGCCGGTGACGGCCGCGATTTCCTGGGCAAAGGCGCCGGTGACCTTGACGTTGAGCTGGGAGCGGATGAGGACGCGCCGGCGGTCGGGGAGGCCGATGTCGAGGCTGAGCGGGGTGGGGCCCTTGTGGCGTTCGCACACGGACTTGAGCCGGGCCAGGGCGGGTTCGTCGAGGCTGAGGCGTTCGAGGCGCAGGGTGGCGGAGGCGGCGAGTCTCTGGGGGGCGTCGGCCAGGGGGATGACGTTGTCCACGCGGAAACTGGGGCGCTCCATGCTGCGGTCCACCGTGCCTTGCAGAAACACGATGTCGCCCGGGTTCATCATGGAACCGAACTTCTTGAAGGCTTCGGGGAAGACGACGGCGCTGACCTTGCCGGTGAGGTCCTCGAAATCGAGGCGGGCCATGGGGTCGCCCTTCTTGGTGACGGAGCGTTTGACGCCGGCGATCATGCCGCCGAGGACCTGGCCGCTCTCGGGGGGCTGCTGGGCGAGGTCGCCGGCGCGGCAGGTGCTGAGCTGGGTGATGAGGGCGGTGTGCTGGACCAGGGGGTGGCCGCTGAAGTAGAAGCCGAGGGCCTCCTTTTCGAAGTTGAGCAGTTCCGTGGGGGGCCACTCTTCGATGTTGGGGAGGGAGGCGGCGTCGTCGGGCTCCTGGGCGGTGTCCATGCCAAAGGCGGCGAACAGGCTGGCCTGGCCTTGGCGGCGGTCTTTCTGGAGGCGCTGGCCCATGCGCATGGCGCCTTCGAGGGCCGCGGCTTTTTGGGCGCGGTGGCCGGGGAGGCTGTCAAAGGCGCCGGCTTTGATGAGGGTTTCGATGGCGGCGCGGTTGATGGCGCTGAGGTCGGCGCGGGAGCAGAAGTCTTCGAGGCTCTTGTAGGGGCCGCCGCGCTCGCGTTCCGCGCAAAGGGATTCGCAGGCTTTGATGCCCAGTCCGCGCAAGGCGCCGAGACCGTAGCGGATCTTGTTGTCCTTGGTGACGGTGAACCAAGGCATGGAGGCATTGACGCAGGGGCCGAGGGTTTCGATGCCGAGGCGTTTGCAGTCTTCCATGTGCTTGGCGATCTTGTCCACGAACGCCATATCGCACGTCATACCCGCGGCGACGAACTGGACAGGGTAGTGGGCTTTGAGCCACGCGGTCTTGTAGGCGAGGAAGGCGTAGGCCGTGGCGTGGGCGCGGTTGAAGCCGTAGCCGGCGAACTCGAGGATGAGGTTGAAGAGGTCTTCGGCGTCCTGAGGGGTGAGGCCGTTCTTGACGGCGCCGGCGATGAAATCGGCGCGGCCTTTTTCGATCTTGTCCGCCTTCTTTTTGCTGATGTTCTTGATCATGGTGAGCGCGTCGCACAGGGGCATGCCGGCGACGCGGTTGCAGATGCGCATGATCTGCTCTTGATAGGTGATGACGCCGCAGGTGTCGCGGAGGATGGCGGCCATGTCCTCGCGCATGGGGGGGATGGGCTGGAGGCCGTGGCGCCGGGCGACGAAGTCGTCCAACATGCCGCTGCCCAGGGGTCCGGGGCGGTAGAGGGCGACGGCGGCGATGATGTCTTCGATGTTGCGGGGCTTGAGCTTGCGCAGAAGCTCTTGGAAGCCCTCGCCGCCGAGCTGGAAGACGCCTTCGGTTTCGCCCCGGCCCAGCAGCTCATAGGGCTTGGGATCGTTCAGGTCGAGGCGCGTGACATCGGGGCGCTTGCCTTCGCGCTCCTCGATGAGGTCCAGGGCCTTGTCCACGATGGTAAGGGTGCGCAGGCCCAGGAAGTCCATTTTCAACATGCCGGCCTTTTCCAGGTCGCCCATGTCGAACTGGCTCATGACGACTTCGCCGGCCTTGTAGAGGGGGATGTACTCGGTAAGGTCCCGGTCGGCCATGACGAGGCCCGCGGCGTGGGTGCCGGCGTGGCGGGCCAGGCCTTCGAGCTTCAGGGCGAGGTCGAAGAGCTTCTTGACGTGGGCCTGGGTGTCGCAGAGGCGGCGGAGTTCGGGCTCCTGGTCCAGGGCTTCCTGGAGGGTGATGCCGAGAGTGTCCGGGACCTTTTTGGCGATCTGGTCCACTTCCGGAAGGGGCATTTCCGTGACGCGGCCGACGTCGCGGATGCAGCCCCGCGCGGCCATGGTGCCGAAGGTGATGATCTGCGCGGTGCTGTCGTAGCCGTAGCGTTCCTTGACGTAGCGAAGCACTTCTTCGCGGCGGATTTCGCAGATGTCGATGTCGAGGTCGGGCGGTTCCTTGCGCTGGGGGTCGAGGAATCGCTCGAAGAGGAGGTTGTAGGCAATGGGGTCCACGTCGGAGAGGCCCAGGACATAGGAGACCATGGCGCCGGTGCCCGATCCGCGCAGGCCGGTGGGGATGCGCTTCTGGCGGGCGAAGTTGATAAAGTCCCAAACGATGAGGAAATAGGCGGAGTAGCCCATCTTCTCGATGACGGCCAGCTCATAGTCGAGGCGTTCCATGTACTCCTGGCTGGGCTTGGGGTGGCGCTCCTTCAACCCCTTTACGCACAACTCGCGGAGATACTGGGGGCAGGTCTTGCCGTCGGGCGGCGTGAAGACGGGGTGGTGGCGCTCGAACTTGAGTTCCAGGTTGCAGCGTTCGGCGATTTCGAGCGTGCTGGTGAGCGACTCGGGCCACTGGCCGAAGCGCTGGCGCATTTCGGCGGGCGACTTGAAGTAAAACTCATTGGAGCCGAACTGCATGCGGGAGGGGTCGGAGAGGGTCTTGCCGGTGTTGATGCAGAGCAGCGCCTCCTGGGCGCAGGCGTCGTCGCTGGTCATGTAGTGGGTGTCGTTGGTAGCGACGATCTTGAGGCCGAGGCGGCGGGCGATGTCTATGGAGGGGCCGAGGCATTTCTTCTGGATGTCCAGGCCGTTGTCCTGAATCTCGATGTAGAAGCGGTCGCCGAACAGGTCTTTGTAAAAGGCGGCCACCTCCTCGGCCTTTTTGGCGCGGTCCTCGGCCAGGTGGTAGTTGATCTCGGACGCGGCGCAGCCGCTGAGGGCGATGAGTCCTTCGTGGTGCTTGGCGAGAATTTCCTTGTCAATGCGCGGCTTGTAGTAGAAGCCCTCGAGGTAAGCCAGAGAAGAGAGCTTGACCAGGCTGCGGAATCCGGCGGCGTTGGTGGCCAGGAGGGTGAGGTGAAAGCCGGCGTCCTTGGCGCCGGAGGGTTCGCGGTTGCGGCGGTCACCGTGGGCGACATAGGCTTCGTAGCCGACGATGGGCTTGATGCCCGCGTCGCGCATGGCGTTGTAGAACTTGAGCGCGCCGAAGAGGTTGCCGTGGTCGGTGAGGGCGAGGGCGGGCATGCCCATCTTGACCGCGGTCTCGGCGAGGTCCTCCATGCGGCACATGCCGTCGAGGAGGCTGTAGTGGCTGTGGACGTGAAGGTGAACGAAACTCATCTCTTCCCCGTGTGTCGTTCCGGGGACGCGTTGCGATCCCGCCAGAGGCGGGCCTCGGCGACATGTCCCCGTCATTTGTGGTTGGTTGGACGGCCGGCCCGGACCGCTGGGCGGCCTGTTGGCGGCTATTATCCACGGGGGTACGACAATGGGCAAGGGCGGAGCGCGAAGGGGGCAAGGGCTGCGCGGGGCGGAGGTGACTTATGCGGCTTGTGGAGCGGAGGCCGAGGCCACAGGCCCAAGACCAAGACACCCGCAGCGCCAATGCCTCTTTTTTCTGGATTTTCCTTGACAGAGAGGGTATTTGGACATAACATTCCATATGTCAGACATATTGTATGTTATTTCTGGCAGGCA
This sequence comes from uncultured Planctomycetota bacterium, assembly GCA_964470775.1. Classification (GTDB taxonomy): domain Bacteria; phylum Planctomycetota; class Brocadiia; order CAIUPP01; family CAYYEE01; genus CAYYEE01. The sequence continues at coordinate 10,241 of CAYYEE010000011.1, forward strand.
TTGACTCGGGGGAAGCGCATTGGCGAGGAACCTTTTGGCGACGGGCTCGGGCTTGGCGGAGGAACAGCCGTCGCGCAGGCCGGCCAAGTACCGGCAGGTGGAACAGGACATCCTGGCCGCGATCCGGGAGCAGAAGTACCGCGAGGGGGACCGGCTGCCTTCGGAGCACGAACTGGCCCGCCAGTACCAGACGAGCCGGATCACGATCAACACGGCGCTCGCATCGCTGGCGAGGCAGGGGATGCTGGTGCGCGAGCCGGGGTATGGGACGTTCGTAAAGCGGCGGGCGCCCGTGGCTTGGACGCGGCTGGACGCGGCGATCAACGTCTGCCACTTTGACGACGAGTTCCACGCGCCGGCGCTGAGGGCGTTTGAAAACGAGAACCCGAACACGTTCGTCAACACGCACACGCCGCAAGACGGGCCGCTGGACGTGGTGAAGATCCAGGCATCGCACATGTTCCGGGCCGAGGATCGCTACCTGCCGCTGGACAGGATGGAGGGGTGGCCGGAACTCGCGAGCCGGCGTTTTCCGGAGGCGTTGAGGCCTTTTGTGGCGTGCGGCCGGCCCTACGGCGCGCCGAGACGGCTGGACGTGCTGGCTCTGTACATGAACCTGGACCTGTTCGACGAGGCGGGCGTGGCGCCGCCGGCGCAGGGGTGTTCGTGGGAGATGGTGAGGGATCTGGCCGCGGAAGTGGCGCGCGCGGCGCCGGGGCGCTTCGGGATCGCGGCCGTGCGGGAGGTGAAACACGCGCTGCCGCTCATCTGGCAGCTCGGCGGTGACCAGTATGACGAGCAGCGGACCCGGTGCCTGCTGGACGAGCCGGCGGCCATCGAGGCGATCCGGCTCTACCAGAGCCTGGACCGGTCGGGCCTGATGGCGGGCCAGCCGTTCGGCAACGCCGACGCGATGCGCGTGTTTGTGCAGGGGCGCGCGGCGATGATCCTCAGCGGCGGGTGGATGCTGCCGTTTCTGAAACGGCACGCCACCTTTCGCTGGCAAGTGGCGCCGCTGCCCGCGGCGGGGCGCAAGGCCACGCTTCTCCAGGCCGACGCCTACGCCATCCCCCGGACATGCCGGCACGTGGACATGGCGTGGGCTTTGGTTTAGCGGCTGGCCGGCGGCGCGAGCCAGCGGGTTTTGGAGGAGGCGGGGCTGCCGCTGGTGGCAACGGCCAGACCCGCGGAGTTGGACCCGCTAGGCCGCCTTTTCTACGGGGAGCTGGCCCACGCGCGGTGCGGCTACGACTGCTTCCGGCGCGACATCGTGAAGCACATAGATGAACGGTTTCAGGAGCTTTGGACCACGGGCGCTGACGCGGCGGCCTGGGCGCGGGCGCTGGTACGGGACGTGAACGCCATGCTGCGCGAAGGGGCGCTGGTGTTCCGAGGGGTGTATGATTGAGTTTGGGGAGGGCGCAAGATGAAGCGCGCAACCGGAGCAGGACGGCGGGACGGATGGGAGACAGGGTTTACGCTCATTGAGCTTCTGGTGGTGGTGGCGATCATCGCCATCCTGGCGGCCATGCTTTTGCCCGCGCTTTCGGCCGCGCGGGAGAAGGCGCGGCGTTCATCGTGCATGAACAACCTGAAGCAGGTGGGCCTGGGCCTGGAGAACTACGCGGGCGACTACAACGGCTATTTGCCGAGCTGGTACGACTGGCGGCCGGGCGACTACAACTGGTGCCTGGCGGACCCAGACCCGGCCAACCGGTGCACGCCTTACACCGGGCTGAACGCCGACCTGACCTATTCGGGCACGACGACGCTGAAGAACCACGCGGGCAGTTGCGCGCCGGAGGGAGTGTTCACCGCGCGGGCAGGGACAGGCAGCGCCAACCTCCATTACACCCACACGGAGCACGGGGCCGTGCAATCGCGCTGGCGGGTGATCGGCGGCGGACGCAACCAGTCCATGCCCATGACCAAGGGCAACCTGATCAACGCGCCGCACGGGCTGGGCTTTCTGCTGTTCGCCGGCCACGTGGGCGACGCCAAGACGTTCTATTGCCCCAGCTACGCGGGCGCGCCTTCGGGGTTCAACTACGAAGGATGGGCCACGGACGGCCACGCTTCGCCGGGGAATTTGAGGGAATGGAGCGTGGCCGGCGGTTTCGGCGCGGCGGACCTGCTCTACGGCGACTGGGCGCCGGTGGCGACGCGGTACTCCACGTCGCAGAGCTCCAAGCACAACTACATCTTCTGCCACTACGCTTACCGCAACGTGCCCTACGCGGGCGATAAGGTGTGGCACTTTCCGCAGGACAACTCGCGCATCACGCGCTTGCCGGGCGTCAAGCCCATGCTGGGCGTGCGCGCGGGCCAGCCCATGTTCCGCACCGGCAAGGAACTGGGCGCAAGAGCCATCGTCACGGACGGGTGGGACAAGGGGTATCAGCGCGACGGGCTGAACCGGGACGTGACGGCCATCGGCGTGGACTCGGACACGATGCTGGAGGACAGCCGCCGCATGGCGGGCGTGGGCGTAGCGGGCCACCGCACAGCCTACAACGCGCTGTACGGCGATGGCAGCGTCCAAGTCCACGGCGATCCCCAGGAGCAACTGACGTGGGGCATCCAGGGTTACCGGCAGAACGCCACGACGAACCGGATCGCGCGGTATGGCATCAACTCAGGCTATCCGCAGTGGGCAAGTCTGCTCGCCACGAACGGACAGTACCTGGGCGTGCAGAGCAACGCGCCGGCGGGCCGCACGCGGTACGGGTCCTTTGGCGGCGAGACGGACTGCGACCGAAGCGTGGACGGGTTCTTCCAGCATCAGCCGTTCGGCGTGTGGCATCGGTTCGACAACGCGGGAGGCGTGGACGTTGGGGTGAGCGACCCGCTGAATTGAGGGGCGGGGCAGGCGGACCGCATGGGAAGAACGGGAGGAATGGGAAGAATGGGGACGGCTTGGGAACGCGCACTGACCGCGCTGACGCTGTGCGCTCTGGCGGGGTGGACCGATGCGGCGGAAAAGCCGCCGCAGACGCGCGTGCCGCGCCTGCCGGCTCCGCCGGCGATTGACGGCCGGCTGGATGACGCGGCGTGGAAGCAGGCGGCGCGGCTGTCGGCGTTTCGGCTGATTCGCACGGGCGCGCCGGCCACGGCGCCCACGGACGCCTTTGTGGGCCGCGACGACCGCTGGCTGTACGTGGGCGCGCGCTGTCACGACGCGCAACTGGCCCAGCTTGTGGCGAACGTCCGCGCGCGCGACGGCGGGGTAATGGACGACGATTCGCTGGAGTTCTTCGTGGACCCGGGCACGGGCGGCCGGGTCTACTGTCAGTTCGTCCTCAACGCGGCCAATACGCAGGCGGACCGGCTTGTCACGCGCCAGGGGGTGGACACGGCGTGGGACGCGGCGTGGACGTCGGCGGTGTTCTGCGATCCGCTTCTGCCCGAGAACGGGTGGAGCGTGGAGATGGCGATTCCGCTCGCCGTGCTGCGCCAGCACGCAGGAGCGGGCGAGTGGCGGATGAACCTGTGCCGCAACAAACGCACGGAACCGCGCGAGGCGAGCTCATGGGCCTTTGCGCCGCTGACGTTTCACAGCCCGGAGGTCTTCGGCGTGGCGTTGGGGCTGAAGGACGGCGCCGCGCCCGAACGGTTCCTGCCGTCGCTGCTGCGGGCCAGGGCGGCGCGCTACTGCGTGGAGAACGGCCGGCTGGGCTATGGGGTCATCGTGGAAGTGGCTAACGACGGCAAGCGGGGGGGGCAGGCTGGACTGGTGGTTGAGGACCGCGAGGCCGGGACGCCACGAGCGGCCAGCCAGACGTCCGCGACCGCGGATTTGAAGGGGGCCGAGACGCGGGAAGTGAGGGTGTTCGTCCCCGCGGACCGGCCTGGGCCGCGCGCGGCGTTGGTTCGGCTTGTGGACAAGGGCAAGGAGATTCAGACCGCGGACGTGGCGGAGATGGACGCTCTGAGTCCTCTGTCGGCCTATCTGGACCGGAACTACTACACCACGGAGGAAACGGCGCGGGTTTTCGCATGTACGAGCCTGACGGCGGCGGAGCGGCAGGCGACCGGCTTGGGCGCGCGGGCGCGGCTGTTGGACGCCGGGGGCAAGGAATTGCAGAACCGCGATGCGCCGGCGTCGAGCGCGGAGACGGCTCTGGCGCTGGACCTGCGCGCCTTGGCGCCGGGCGAGCGCGTTGTCGAGGTGGCGGCCGTGACGCGCCAGGGCGCGGCCTTGGGGCTGGTTCGCGTGACGCTGAGAAAACTGGCCCCCGCGGCCAGCGGCGTGGCGGAGGTGAAGATAGACCAGGAGAACCGCTGCCTGCTGGTGGATGGCAAGCCGTTCTTCCCCGTGGGCATCTGCGTCAGCGATTTCTCGCCGGAGGCGATGCAGGAGTATCACGATCTGGGGTTCAACACGATCATCCGGTGGGGCATGGGCGCGGGCAACAACCACCCCGCGTCGCTGGCGGTGGAGGGGCTGGACGCGGCCCGGGCCAAAGGCATCCGCGTCATCGAGTCGCCGCTGTCCTTTTTGAAAACGGCGCTGGGCAGCGCCAAGGCGCGCACGCCGGCGGGTCTGGCGCAGGCGGCCGCGGAGGCGCCGGATTTCATCCGGGTTGTTCGCGGTCATCCGGCGTTGCTGGCGTACTATGGGCTGGACGAGGCGCCGGAGCAGCAACTGGGTGACGGCTTGCGGGCGTTCTACGCGGCCATTCGCGACAACGACCCCTATCATCCGCTGTATTTCTCGGGCAGCAGCTCGTCGCGCCACGCGAACTACGCGTACGCGGATATCCTGGGGCGGCACGCCTATTGGTGCGAGCTGGGCTTTCCGCCGCGCGACACGCCCAACGCGGTGGCCGGGCCGCTGGACTGGGCGTACGCGAACGCGTCGGAGCCGAACCGCCGGCCTCTGTTCTTCATGCCGCAGGCGGAGATGACGTCGGCGTCGCGGCGTCCGCACGGCCCGGCCCAGCGGCGCGTCACGGTGTATATGGGGCTGATTCACGGGGCCAAGTCCATGATCTATTGGCGCGGGCCGCTATTCCATGCGGCCACGCCGGCGAGCATGAAGGAGCTATCGGCCGAGATCAACGCCATGGCGCCGGCGCTGGTCCGGCGTTCGCCGCCGCAGGAGTTGCGCGTGACGCCCGCGCCCGGCGGCGGGGCGGCGATTGCGCACGCGCTTTACAAGGAGAGCGCGGAGGGCTATGGGCTCCTGCTGGCGGCGAACGCGAGCGCGCGGGAGGTGGGGGTGGAGTGGGACCTTGCGGCGCTGGGCAAGGAGGTCCGTGTCGAGGATTTCTTTGGCCGCAAGGCGCGCGAGACGAGGGGGGGCGTGTTCACGGACAAGCTGGCCGGCTATGGCGCGCGGGCCTATCGCGTGCTCAACGCCAGACGAATCGGTGACGAGCCGGTCGTGATCGCGGCGCGGCTGTCGGGGCCGGCGGTGGCCGGGGCCGGCGGCGCGGCCGGCGCGCCACGCCCCAAGGCCAGGAGAAATATGCTGCTCAACAGCAGCTTCGAGGAGTCGGGCGCGGCGCCGTGGCCGGACGGCTGGTTCCTGAGTCTGGCGGGGCCGGGGTTCATGGTGGGCGACCCCAAGGGCAGCGGCATGGACGACCGCGCGGCCGTGCACGGGCGCTATTCGTTCCGCCTGGCCAACCCCACGCCGAATCGGAATACGCTGGCGCGGATGCGCTATATCCACGAGTTCGCGTCGTCCAGCCGGCGCGGGGGTATCCCGGTGGAGAAGGGCAAGAGCTATGTGTTTTCGGCGTGGATGAAGGCGAGTCGCGAGGGCGCGCCGGCGCGGATTATCTTGTGCAACATGCTTCAGAATCAGCCGCGCCTGTCGGAGGGCGTCACGCTGCCGGTGAAGTTGGCCACGGAGTGGAAGCGCTACGAGGTGGCGCTGACCGTTCCGGAACAAGGATGGCGGATTCTGGACGGGCCGTGGCTGAATATATGGATCCAGAACGACGGCGCGGACTGCAACGTCTGGGTGGACGCGATTCAGTTGGAGGCCGGAGAGAAGGCGACGGAGTATGAGCCGGACGGCGCGCCGGCGCCAAGGGCGGGAAAGCCGTAGGGGCGGGGCGATGGGAGTAACGTGAAGAATGGGAAGGATGGGAGCAATGGGAGAGAACGGGCGTGGGTGAGATGGCTGGGATCGTAGCGGCGGCGCGGGCGTATCTGCAAGCGGAGAACGAAGCGGAGCGCGAGCCGCTGAGGCCGGGGCTGGAGGCCTATGACGGGGACTTGGACGAGGTTGCGGCGGCGCTGCGGCCCAAGCCGCCTGAGGAATTCCAGACAGGGTGGCTGTTCAGCCAGCCGTTTCGCAGCGCGCGATTGGCCGGGAAGCATCCCCAACAGCCAGTGACGTACTTTGTGCCGCCGGATTACCGGCCGGACCAGCCGCGCGGATTGGTGATCTTTCTCCACGGCGGGGCCAGGGGATCGGGCGATCACGGCATCTACATGTACAAGAATACGTTCGTGAACGATGTGTTCGAGGAGAGCGGGCGGATTGTCTGCTTCCCCAGCGCGCCGGCCAGCGAGACGTGCGGCGCGCGGTGGAACCTGCCCGAAGCGGACGCCTACATCGCGGACGTGATCGAGGAGGCGCAGAGCCTGTACGCGATAGACGTGAACGACGTCGTGCTCGGCGGCAGCAGCATGGGGGGCATGGGCGCCTACCACATGGCGCACCTGTTCGCGGACCGGTTCTCCAGCGTTTTCTGCTCGGCGGGGGCGTGGGACTTTGCGTGCTGGCCGGCGCTGGCGGGCACGACAATCTGGATCATGCACGGCCGCAACGACGCGTGCCTCTACCGGCGGCGGCACTACACGGACGTGGCGTTCGCGCGGGCGGCGCGGGTGCGGCTGGTGGAGGCGGGGGTGGACCACGTGTACCGCGAGCACGCGGGAGGGCATCATCTGCTGGAGGGGCGGTGGTTCTTGCGGGAGTGGCTGGAGTGGGCGCGCGACAAGAGGCGCGACCCGTACTACCCGCACGTGGTGGCCGTGACGCCGCGCGGGCTGACGGCGTGGAGCGACTACCGGCGCCATCATCAGCCGCCGCCCGAGGTGGGGGCCAAGGACTTCACCGAGGCGCCGCACGCGCGTTGGGTGACGATTGAGGGGGTTGGGCAAGAGACGATCCAGTTTGATATGATGTCTTGGTCCGGATGCCGGGACGAGGCGCGCGAAGACTGGGACAACGTCTCCTTTGCCATCAAGCGCAAGCACATCCGCGGCGGCCTGGTGGAAGCGCGCATCCACAAGCGCAAGACCATCGAGGTCACGCCCAAGAACGTGACGGCGTTCAGCCTTTGGCTGCATCCGCGGATGGTGGACTTCAACGACGCACGCGTCGTGGCGCGCTCGACGGAGCGGTTCCGCGGTCCGCTGAGGCCCAGTCTGGCGACTATGCTGGATTCGTATCTGCGGCGCCGCGATTGGGGGATGTTGTATACGGCCAAGGTGACGATCGCGGATGACGGGACGTGGCCGACCAAGGACCAGCTCAAATTGGGGCTGGGGTGAGGCGCGTGGATGCATGGGATGGGCCGTATGGCCGCGGCCAGGCGCAAGTGGGTCGCGCGGCGCGGCGAAGACCAACAGAGGAGTTGAAATGAACGTCGCGGTTTGCGGCTTTAGGCACGGTCATCTGGGGAGCATTGTGAAGCACGTGGCGGCGCATCCGGGGCTGAAGATTGTGGCCGCGGCGGAGGAGAGGCCGGACCTGTGCGCGGATATCATCAAGGCGGCGGGCGTGGAAGTGACGCACCGCAATCTGGAGGAGCTGCTGGCCAAGGTGGACTTCGACCTGCTGGTGGTGGGCGACGTGTACGGCCGGCGCGGGGCGCAGGTGGTTCGGGCTCTGCAAGCGGGCAAGCACATCATGGCGGACAAGCCGCTGTGCGCGCGCGTGGAGGAGATCGAGGCGATTCGCGAGTTGAGCCGCGCGAAGAAGCGGTCGGTGATGGTGGCGCTGACGCTGCGCTATTCGCCGGCGCTGCGCGCCGCGCGCGAGGCGCTGCTGGGCGGCGCCATCGGCCGCGTGACCACGGCGATCATCCAGGGACAGCACCCGCTGAACTACAAGCGGGGGCGGCCGGATTGGTACTTCGAGCCTGGCCAGCACGGGGGGACGATCGCGGATTTGATGATCCACGGCTATGATGCGGCGGCGTGGATGACGGGGCGGGCCGTGGCGGAGACGCTGGCGGCGCGGGCGTGGCACGTGGAACCGGCCGAGGCGCCGTGCTTCCAGGACGCGGCGCAGGTGATGCTGCGGTTGGACAACGGGGCGGGGGTGATGATCGAGGCGTCGTACAAGGCGCCGCGCGGGCACAAGACGCCGTGGAGCTTTCAGTTCTGGGGCACGGAAGGGGACATGGTCTGCCGCAACGGCGAGGAGCCTGTTCTGCGGCGGCACGACGAGCCGGAGCGCAAGCTGGCGCTGGGCGCCGCGCCCAAGGCGGACTACGTGGACGACCTGATGGCGGAAATCACCGGAAGCGGCGCGGAAGTGACGCTGACCACGGAGGAATGCCTGAGGGCCGCGGAGCAATCGGTGCGGGCGCAGGCGCTGGCGGATGGGGGGCGCTGAGCGGGGGCGGGAGCGCAAGGAACGGGGGAACGGCCGCAACGAACGTCAACGGCGGTTGGCCGCAGATTCACACAGATGGACACAGATCAAAGGCAGACCGCGAAGGGGGGTATCCCATGACGCGGGGGCGCCCTCCCCTGGGCCGTCCGTTCGATTGCTGTTTGACCGAGCAGACAGTCCGGACGGAAGCAACGGATCAACGGCCAACGCCCCAAGGACGGCGTCAGGAGGTGGGGCTGAGGCCGAAGGTGGCGTAGAGGTGAAGCATGTCGTCAATGACGTCGTCCATGGTCGGGTAGCGTTCGGCTGGTTCCTTGGCCATGCAGCGCATGACGATGTGCTCGATGGGGATGGGGATGGAGGGGTCTTGTTTGCGGAGAGGGGTGGGTTCGAGGTTGAGGTGGCCGGCCATTTTGGCGTGGCGCGATTTGCTCTCGGGGTAGGGGCGGCGGCCGGTCAGGATTTCGTAGGCGGTCATGCCGTAGGAATATATGTCGGAGCGGAAATCGACCTGCTGGCCGCGCACCTGCTCGGGGGCCATGTAGCTGGCTGTGCCGGAGCGGTCGAAGCGCCATTCGTCTTTGACCTGGGCAGGCAGGGCCAGGCCGAAGTCGATGATCTTTGGGGCGCCATTGCCGTTGAGCAAGATGTTTTTGGGGCAGAAATCGCGGTGCACAAGCTTGTTTTTGTGGATGTAAGCCAAGCCGCGGGCGGCGTCGAGGGCGATGCGGTAGCGGTTGTTGGCCCAAGCCGCGTCTCCGGCGTCAATGAGGCGTTTGAGGTTGGGGCCCTGGATCAGCTCCATGACGATGTAGAACTGGCGGCCCTTCTTGCCGAACTCATAGGTGCGCACGACGTTGGGGTGGCGCAGGGACGCCGCGATTTCGCCTTCGGAGCTCTTCTCGAACACAGCGTCGAGTTGTTCGGCGAGGGCGGTGAACTCGGGCGTGATGAGCTTCACGGCGACGGGGAGGTTGTCGGCGATGCGGGAGGCCTGGTAGACGATAGACATGCCCCCGCGGGCGATTTCGTCCCCCAAACGGTAATGATCAAGGCCCGTGCGGTTGAAAAAAGGCCACTGCGCCATAATGCTCCAACACCCTCAGGTGAGAAATCGTCAAGGCCCGGTGGGCGTCAGCGAAGCGCGTCCTGCAGGACAGACCATGCCTTGGCGGAGCATTCCACGAACTGCGCCCCCGCGACGTGGCTGTAGGTTTCGAGTCCGCTCCAGGTTTCGGCCTGGACCCAGCGCACGATGGCTCGCACGCGGGCGGTCTGGCCGGAACCAGCAAGGCAAATGGTGAGATCGAGCTTGTCGCCGGGCTTGAGGCCTTCGCCGGCGCGGAAACGGACGCCTGTCTTGCAGAGGTCTATCACCAAACCCCGCTGGACGTTACAGCGCAGCAGGCGGGCCAGGGCCGAGGAATCGGGCGCGTACTCGACATACGTCTCGGCCGCTGGCCGGCGCTCGTAGGCGCGTTCCTGTTTTGCCTGGTCCATCATGGCTGCGTCCGTTTCCTCTGAGGCCGCCTGTTCGGAATCCAAATGCGCTCTTAATTATACGCGCACGAGATGGGGGCGCAAGTGTTTGGCGCGCGAGACGTTTAACAGCCTGTTGAAAATGTCGCGTCTGTTCCGGGGACACGTTGCGATCCCGCCGTTGGCGGGCTGAGGCGCCATGTCCCCGCCGACGCGGTGTCTTTTTCAACGGGCCGTAGTGTTTCAGAAATAGCTTTGCTATCTCTGAAACACTACATGACACAAACCCGGCGCTTGACGCGTCTAAAGTGTCGAGTTAGCCCGCCCTGCGGTGTTTCGGAAATGCAGGGCATTTCCGAAACACCACACTAGATCACCCACTCCATAATCCCCGTCGCCTCCAGCTTCGGCATCAGCTTTTTCATCTCTTCCGCCGGCGTCCCCGCCAGCGGCCGGCGCGGCGCGCCGACGTCAATGCCGCGCAGCCCGATCAGCGCCTTGACGTTGCCCATGGCGTTGCCCAGCATCAACATCGCGAACGCCACCAGCATGTCCTGGTGTTTGCTCGCCGCCGCGATGTCGCCCTTCCGGGCCAGCTCAATGATCTTGTTGCCCAGCCGCGGGATGATGTTGTACCACGTGCAGATGGAGCCGTCCGCGCCGTTCACCGTGGCCGACAGCAACTGCTCGCCGCAGCCGGACAGGATGTTCAGCTTGCCCTTGGCCTTCAGCCGCAGGTCAATCAGCTCGTCAATGCGATACGACGAGAACTTCGCCCCAGCCAGCGTGGGCATGGTGTCTATCGCCTCCACGAACTTGTCGATCGTGATCAGGTCGCCGTAGACCTGCGGCAGATGATAGAGGTAGAGCGGCAAGTTCGTCGCCGCGCCGATGGCCTTGAAGTGATCCCAGATCAGCTTGGGCGCATAGGGCCGGCCCACGGGCGGCAGCGCGCTCACCGCGTGCAAGCCCGCCTTTTCCGCGTGACGCGCCAGCGCCACGGCCTCGCGCGTGGAGTTTGCGCCCACGTGCGCCATGATCTTGATCCGCCCCCGGGCCGCCTGCGCCACCGCGTCCGCGATGCGCATCCTCTCCTCCGCGGTCAGCGCCCACCATTCGCCCGTGCTGCCGCAGATAAACAACCCGCCCACGCCCTGCTCGATCAGCCGCTCCGTCATCTGCCCCACGGCCTTGTAGTTCACCTCTTCGTTCTTGTCAAACGCCGTCACCAGCGCCGGAATGATCCCCTGGAACAGCTTCATCGCCGCGTCTCCAATTACACCCCGCCAAAGCACACCAAACACCCAAAGCGGCGATTATACTCCGTCCCCGCCGCAAGACTCAAAACGCCAAAGCCCTGACAGCCTCTCTCCCCCCAGCGTCAACATTTGACTTCCCCCGCCCCTGCGCCCTAAAATCGCGCCGTCTCGCCCGTGGAAACCTCCTTCGGAGCCCCCTATGAAGAAAGCCCTCATCACAGGCATCACAGGCCAGGACGGGTCCTACCTCGCCGAGTTCCTGCTGGACAAAGGCTACGAAGTCCACGGCATCATCCGCCGCGCCTCCACCTTCAATACACGCCGCATTGACCACCTCTACCAAGACCCCCACCTCAGCGGGGTCCGCCTCTTCCTGCACTACGGCGACCTGTCCGATTCCAGCAACCTGCTCAAGATCATCGAGAAGGTGCAGCCGGATGAGATCTACCATCTCGGCGCCCAGAGCCACGTCCGCGTCAGCTTCGACATCCCCGAGTCCACTGCCAACATCACCGGTCTCTCCACGATTCGCCTGCTCGAAGCCATCCGCGAAGCCCGCGCCAACATCCGCTTCTACCAGGCCGGCAGCTCCGAGATGTTCGGCAAGGTGCGCGAAGTGCCCCAGCGCGAGACCACCCCCTTCTACCCGCGCAGCCCCTACGCCGCGGCCAAGGTCTTCGCCCACTGGATCACGGTCAACTACCGCGAAAGCTACGGCATTTTCGCCTGCAACGGCATCCTCTTCAACCACGAATCCCCACGCCGCGGCGAAACCTTTGTCACGCGCAAGATCACCCGCGCCGCCGCGGCCATCAAGCTCGGCCTCCAGGACAAGCTCTACCTCGGCAACTTGGATGCCCGGCGCGACTGGGGCTACGCCAAGGAGTATGTCGAGGCCATGTGGCTCATGCTGCAGCAGCCCAGGCCCGACGACTATGTCATCGCCACCGGCGAAACCCACACCGTCCGCGAGTTTCTGGACGCGGCCTTCGGCGCTCTCGGCCTCGATTGGAAAGACCGCGTGGAGATGGACCCCCGCTACATCCGCCCCGCCGAAGTGGACCTGCTCGTCGGCGACGCCAGCAAAGCCGCCAACACCCTCGGCTGGCGGCCCCGCGTCACCTTCCGCGAACTGGTCCGCATCATGGTGGAAGCCGATCTCCGGGAAGCCTCCAAACCGCAGGAGCGCGGCCATGACTGACGGCCTTGACCTCAGAGACAAACGCGTCGCCGTCACCGGCGGCGCGGGGTTCCTCGGCGCGTTCGTCGTTCAGGCCCTGCGCCAGCGCGGCTGCAAAGACCCCTTCGTCCCCCGCTCGCGCCAGTATGACCTCCGCCAGCCCGGCGCCGTCGCCCGGTTCTTCGACGACGCCCGGCCCCAGGTCGTCATCCACCTTGCCGCCATCGTCGGCGGCATCGGCGCCAACCGCGCCAACCCAGGCGCCTTCTTCTACGACAACGCCATCATGGGCCTCCATCTCATGGAAGCCGCCCGACAGCGCGGCGTCGAAAAGTTCACCGCCCTCGGCACCGTCTGCGCCTACCCCAAACACACCCCCGTCCCCTTTCGCGAAGACGACCTTTGGAACGGCTACCCCGAAGAAACCAACGCCCCTTACGGCCTGGCCAAGAAGATGATGCTCGTCCAGGCCCAGGCCTACCGCGCCCAGTACGGCTTCAACGCCATCTACCTCCTCCCCGTCAACCTCTACGGCCCTGGCGACAATTTCGACCTCCAGACCTCCCACGTCATCCCCGCCATGATCCGCAAGTTCCACACCGCCAAAACCCAGGGCCAGCCCTTCGTCACCCTTTGGGGAACCGGCGCCGCCTCCCGCGAGTTCCTCTACGTCCAAGACGCCGCCGAAGCCATCGTCACCGCCACCGAACGCTACAACAAACCCGACCCCGTCAACATCGGCGCCGGGCAGGAGATTACCATCCGCGACCTCGCCGAAAAGGTCCGCGCCGCCATCGGCTATGCCGGCGAAATCCGCTGGGACACCACCCAGCCCGACGGCCAGCCCCGCCGCTGCCTCGACACCACCCGCGCCCAGCGCGAGTTCGGCTGGCGCGCCACAACGCCTTTCGACCAGGGCCTCCGCCAAACCATCGACTGGTTCCAGCGCAACGCCCCCGCCAAGTAGCCCCCGTTCTCCCCCTCGCCGGAGCGCGGGTGTCCCGCCCGCCGTCCGTTGCGTCCCCGCCGCCCCCATCGAACTTGCCGCGCCGCCTCCCCCTCGCTACCATAAAGTTCAGGGAAGAATCTTAGGAGGCACAGCCCCATGACCCGCCTCATCCGACTCGCCCTTTTCAGCGCCTGCGTCGCGCTCGCCGCGGGCGCCGCCGCCCTCGGCGCCACTTCCACGGGCACCCGCACCCAACAGCAGCTCAGCGACAACGAACGCTGGCGCGAAGCAGCCGAAAAGCAGCAGGCCGACTACATGAAGCAAGCCCAGAAGTACGAATCCGACAAACGCTACGCCGACGCCATCGCCTGCTACCGCAAAGCCATGAACGTCCGCTACAGCCAGTGGGACATCCGCCGCCGCGACAGCGTCAAAGTCGTCGTTAAAGGCGACGACTACGACGAGAACGCCGACACCAACTACCTCCCCGGCCGCAGAAAACAAACCTTCGTCCTCAAGAACAACATCTGCGACCAGGCCAAAAAGAAGATTGACAGCCTCCTCGGCAAACAAGCCACCGCCAGCCTGGACGAACTGGACGAACAAGCCAAGAAAGCCCGCAAGAACAAGGAGTACGGCCAGGAATACGCCATCCTCAAAGACCTCCTCAAAGCCGCCGAAAGCTCCCCCCGCAGCGAAGCCGAAAAGTTCGTCAGCCGCACCCAATCCCGCCTCAAATCCATCGAGACCTCAGCCCTTCAGAAGCTCACCGCCACCGAACGCGCCTTGAACGGCAACCGCCAGGACACCGCCGTCAAGACCTTCACCGAATACGAAGACCAGTATGGCGAACTCGAAGGCGCCGACAAAATCAACGCCAAATATCAAGAGCTGACCAAGAACCCAGCCCTCCTCAAGATCAAAGGCGCCGCCGAAGCCAAAGAACACCTGGCCAGAGCCGCGGAGTACCTCAAGGAACAGCGCCAGGACTTCGCCTACCACGAGTTCCAGCTCATCCTCGAGGAGTTCTCCGACACCGACGAAGCCAAAGAAGCCGCCAAAGGCGTCGAGGCCATCGAGTCCTCCCCCGACCAGATGCTCAAAGTCCACGCCCCCCGCGCGCGCGAGTACTACGCCCGCGAACTCCTCCGCCGCGCCGAAGCCGCCGCCAAAGACAACGACACCATCACCGCCCGACGCCTCCTCAAGTACATCGTCCTCCGCTACAGCGACACCACCTCCATCCGAACCGCCCAAAGCCGGCTCGAAGGCGCGGAGTGACAGGAACACCCGGCCCTTGCCCCGTCCCGACATCCCAATCACCCGAGGCCAGCTCAGGTCCGCCGCCGGCGCCGGATCGTGGGAGCGAGGCGTCCGCTACTTCGAAAACGGAAACGTGAAGGAGGCCACCGCCGACCGCGACCGCATCGTCGGCGTCGTCACCGGCCAGCGCCCCTACCGCGTCAGCCTGCGTGTCCGCGGCGGCAGAGTCACCGGGCAATGCTCCTGCCCCATGGGCGACGAACGCGTCTTCTGCAAACACTGCGTCGCCCTCGGCCTCGAATGGATCGCCACCAGCGGCAAAGCCTCCCCCGCGGACGCGGACACCCCCTCCTGCGCCCGCCCCGCCACCTGGGACGACGTCCGCTCCCACCTTGCCAGCCGGCCCGTGTCCGAACTCGTCGAAACCATCGTGGACCAGGCCATGGGCGACACCGCCCTCCGCCAAAAGCTCTTCATCCGAGCCGCCCTCCACAAAGCAGGCGGCCCCACACCCGAAGCCATCCGCGCCATGATTGACGAAGCCGCCCGCGCCTGCGCCCGGGACCTGACGAGTTGGAGACAGACCGCCCGCTTCGCCGCAGGCTTCGACGACGTTCTCGACGCCATCGAGCGCCTGCCGCAGGACCAAGCCAGCCCCATCGTTGACATCATCCGGTACGCCATGAGCAAGATCGAGGAAACCCTCGCCGGCGCCGACGACTCCAACGGCGACTTAGGTTTCCTCATCCGCCGGGCAAACGAAATCCACCACAAAGCCTGCCAAGCCGCCAGGCCAGACCCCCAAGCCCTCGCGCGCTGGCTTTTCCACTGGCTGGTCGCGCAGGAATCCTTCAGCTTCGAA
>CAYYEE010000012.1:0-25520 GCA_964470775.1 uncultured Planctomycetota bacterium
TTGTCCGCGGCCCTGGCATCGCCCACGTCGCCGCCTTTGGCTTGGGCGTTCTGTGCCTGCCCCGCGTCAAGCTCCGCAAGCGGTTCGCCTGGGCCGTTCTGCTCGGCCTCACGGCCGCCCTCGTCATCCTGCCCTTCATGATCCGGAACAAGGCCATCTGCGGCCGGTTCCAGATCTCCAGCCAGCAAGGCATGATCGGCGTCCAGATCGAGATGGACAAACCCGGCGCCCGCGAGACCCAAGCCTATGACGACGCCTGCAAGCGCACCGCCGCCGAAAGCCTTGCCCGCGCCCTGTCCCAGCCCGTCGCCTTCGCCAAGACCATTGCCGGCAACTTCGGCTACACCTGGAACCGGCGCCTCTGGGGGCTGGGCCTGCCCCTCATCGCCGCCATGACCGCGTGCGCCGCCCTGCTCCTCTACAAGCGCCACCCCTGGGGAGTCTTCCTGCTGGCCGCCTTTGGATCCACCTTCGTCTCCAGCCTCTGCTCGCGCACCGAACGCTTCGCGTGGCCCTACACATGGATCGTGATCTCGCTGATCATCGGCTTCATCCTCAAAGCCGCCGAACGCGCCCCCGCCTTCGCCCGGTGGTCCGACGCCCTCGGACAAGCGACCGGGCTTCCCGCCCTCCCCCCGTGGGCGGCCAAACTCCTTGCCGCCGCCGCCGCCTGCGTCCTCGTGGTCTTCGCGGCTGTGCTCCTCGCCAGGAACTACTGGCTTGACACCCGGCCCGCCCTGGTCAAACAACCCATCTCTCCCGCCGAAGCCCGCCAAGTCCTCCAGCTCCCGGACACCCGCCCCATCCTCTCCGCCGCCGACGTCCGCAAGGCCATCGAGCAGGAGACCGCGCGCCTCCCGCGGACGACAGGCGCTCCCGTCCTTGTCACCGGCGAGGCCAGGTTCGTGCAAAACTGGCGCGTGCCCTACAGCTACGAAGAGGCCAAGGCTGAGTGGGACTCCGGCAGGGGCATCCTCGAGATGCGCAGCAAGCCCGGCTTCGGCCACGTCTTCGAACTCGCCGTCAACAGCCACCTCAAACCCCACTCGCGCGGCGAGGAGATCGTCTACTGCCTCTGGCCGTTCGAACAGCCCCCCGAAGGGCTGGAAGACCGGGCCGTCGTTTCGGTCGTAGGTTCCGTCCTGCCCACACGCTTCGACAAGGAACAGGCCATCCGTCTGCGGTGCGCCGCGGTCCGCAGACTGGACAAGTGACATGGATCAATCTCTGAGCCACGATAAGCGCAGGCCGGACGCCCTCTGGATCCTTGGGGCGTTCCTGACCGCCCTGGCCGCCAGAGCCGCGACCCTAGGGCTGGGAACCGACGTCGACACAGGCGGATTCTGCGTCATGTCCCGCTCCATGAGCGAAGGACTCGTGCTCTACCGGGACATCCGCTTCTACATGACGCCCCTGTCCGTCGCGATCGGCTGGGCGCTGCACGGCGTCTTCGGCGACGGGTTTGTCACCGCGAGCCGGCTCCTCATGGCCGCCGCCAGCGCCTCGGCCGCCATCCCCGTCTTCATCATCGGCCGCGAGATCTTCGACCGCCGCGCTGGCTTCCTGGCCGCACTGCTCTACGCGCTCGACCCGCTCAGCATCTTCTACGCGCGCCAGCTCCACCCCAGCGTCTGCGAGACGATCCTGAGCGCCTGGACCGTCTGCGCCATGATCTGGGCCCTGCGAGGCCCCGATCGCCCCGCCCGTTCCCTCCTGGCCGGCGCGGCCGTCGGCGTCGCGTTCATCGCCAAGCAGCCCGCCATCGCCCTCGCGGGCCTCTATCCCCCCGCCTCGCTCCTTTTCCGCTCGGGCCAGATCATCCCCCCCGACCTCCGCCGCTGCGTCCGCAACACCCTCCTCGCCGCCGTAGGCGGAGCGGCCGTCCTGGCCTTGTTGGCGGGCATCCTCCACCGCGCCGGCGCGCTCGAAGCATTCTGGAACGTCGCCGTCGCCCACAACTTCGAGCTCCGCCAATCGGGAATGGCCGCCAGCGACGTCGGCACGCTGGCGGCCAAGGCCAGACGCCTGGCCCAAGTGGCCAACACCAGCCGCGTCCTCTGGCTGCTCGCCGCTTCCGGCTTGCTCCTGGCCTGCCGAGACCGCAAGTGGAGCGCCCTCATCCCCGTCATGTGGCTCTGCTGCCTCGCCGCGTTCATGGCCATGGTCTACTATGAATCCCACGACCACTACTTCCTCCCGTGGAGCGCGCCGGCCAGTCTCCTGGCCGGCTACGGCGCAGCCGAACTCTGGCGCACAGTCCTGCGCAGCGTCAAGACAGACTCCCTGTCCGAAGGAAGCCTCTGCATCCTGATCCTCGCCGCCCTGGCCGCCGCAGCCTTCGCCCTCAAGTTCCGGCAGCTCGGCCGCCCCGACTTCGCCCTGATGGCCGCCGGCATGGGCTGCCTGGCCGTCGCGAGAATGGCCTGTAACCGCCGCCCGGAAAGGGAACATCTGCCCAGATGGCGCGCAGCCGTCAGCGCGCTCGCCGCCCTGGGTTTCGCCGCCGGATGGGTCGCCCCCTACTTTCTCAGAATCACCGCATACCCCGAACCCTACGTCACCGTGGCCCAGGAAAAGACCATGGCTCACTGGATGCGCCAGCGGCTCCAGCCCGGTGAGCACGTGGCCGTTCTCGGCAGCGGGGTGATCACCCTCTATGGCGGCTGGCCTCAGCTGCCCGCCGTCATCTTCGGGCGCCAGGTCGTGTTCCCCTGGGGCATGGACCCCTACGGAGACACCTGGCGGGTCCAGCCCAGGCGGTTCGAGGACACCATCGCCTTGTGGAACAAGAGCTACAACGTCCGCTACGTCATGATCTACGCTGACTACTGGGACAACTTGGCGCGGGACATCAACCGTCCTCTCCGCGAGTACCTCCAGGGCGAGTTCCACCTCATCAAGGAGTTCGATTGGAAAACAGGTGACTACTACGGACACATGATGGTTTTGGAGAAGAACGGCCAGAATGGCGGCCAGCCTCGCCCCCCGGCTGACCGGAGCCAGGCGCCCGACAACCCAAGGCGCACCGGGTAACAGAGCCCAGAGGACACGGGAGAAGCCACATGCGCCCCGCGGACCGCGTTGCCGTATTCGGCGCCGACACCCTCGTCGGCGCCGCCATTGTCCGAGAACTCCAGCGCCTCGGCCTCAGCCCCGGCCTCGTCCCCTCCGCCGGACTCGCCCAGCCCGGCGCCGCCGAAGCCGCCTTTGACCGGCTCCGGCCAGACTACGTCTTCCTCGCCGCCGGTGAATCCGGCGGCATCGAGGCCAACCGCGCCCGGCCCGCCGACCTCATGCTCGACAACATCTACGCCTGCTGCAACGTCATCCGCGCCGCCCTCGCGCGCCCCCTCAAAAAGCTCCTCTACCTCGCCAGCTCATGCTCCTACCCTCGCGACTGCCCCCAGCCCATGAAAGAAGAATACCTCTTCACAGGCCCTCTCGAACCCACCAACGAAGCCTACGCCACGGCCAAACTCGCCGCCCTGGTCCTGTGCCAGGCCTGCCGCGCCCAGCACGGCAGCCCCTTCATCACCGCCATCCCAGCCAACCCCTACGGCCCCGGCGACGACTTCGACCCCCAAAACGCCCACGTCATCCCCGCCCTCATCCGCCGCATGGACCAAGCCAAGCGCAGCCGCCAGCCCCGCGTCACCATCTGGGGCTCCGGCGCCCCCCAGCGCGAATTCATCTACGCCGGCGACCTCGCCTCCGCCTGCCTCCACGTCATGGACCACTACGACAGCCCCCAGCCCATCAACCTCGGGGGAGGCCAGACCGTCTCCATCGCCCAGCTTGCCGCCCAAATCAGAGAAGTGGTAGATTACCCCGGCGAACTGGAGTTCGACCGCTCCAAGCCCGACGGCATGCCCGTCAAAGCCCTGGACGCGGCCAGGCTCCTCGCGCTTGGGTGGCGCCCCCGCGTCAGCCTGCGCCAGGGCCTGGAGCAGACCTACGCCTGGTACCTTGACGCCGGCCGGCCAGACGTCGCGCCGCCCCAGCGTCCATAACGGAGGCGCACGCTCATCGAAACCACGCTCCTCATCCCCACGCTCAACGAAATCGAGGGCATGAAGGCCATCATGCCCAAGATCAAGAAAGACTGGGTCAACCAGATTCTCATCGTGGACGGCGGCTCCAAGGACGGCTCCGCCGAATGGGCGCGCGAAGCCGGCTACGAAGTCATGGTTCAGCAAAAGCGCGGCCTCCGCCACGCCTTCGTTGAGGCCCTCCCCCACGTCCGGGGCGACGTCATCATCACCTTCAGCCCCGACGGCAACTCCATCCCCGAAGCCATCCCGCCCCTCATCGAGAAGATGAAGGAAGGCTATGACATGGTCATCGCCTCCCGCTATCTTCCCCCCGCCAAGAGCGACGACGATGACCTCATCACCGGCTTCGGCAACTGGTTCTTCACCAAAAGCGTCAACATCCTTCATGGCGGCCACTACACCGACGCCATGGTCATGTACCGCGCCTTCCGCAAACAGATCGTCTATGACCTCGAACTCGACCAGGACCGCTGGTACCGCACCCCCGAAAAGCTGTTCCGCTGCGTCCTGAGCTGGGAACCGATGCTCTCCGCCCGCGCCGCCCGCCGCCGCCTGCGCATCGGCGAGATCCCGGCCGACGAACCCGCCCGCATCGGCGGCGAGCGCAAGCTCCTCATCATCCGCTGGGGCGCCTCCTACTACTTCCAGTTCGTCCGCGACGCGCTCTTCTGGAGATAGGAGCGCCGATGGGGCTCCAGACGCCCGCCACCGCGCCGCCCAACGCCTGCCCAGCGGCTGCCCCTGCCAAGGCGTCCCTGTGGCGCAAGGCCGCCTTCCCGCTGCTCATCTCCCTCCTGGTCATCCTTGCCTACGCGCCTGCCCTCAACAAAGTAACCGCTGCCGATCACATCGGCTACTTCGCCGAGCTCCACGGATCGAGGTCCCTCGGCGCCGGCCTCGCCCTGGCCGACTACGCCAACGCCCGCCGCTACGGACGCGGCGACGAGGTCCTCTACCGCCCGCTCATGTTCATCGTCATGGCCGTGGAAAACACGCTCTTCGGAACCAACCACCGCGCCTGGAACCTGGCGAACCTGGCCTTCCACATCAGCGCCTGCGTCGCCCTCTACTTCCTCCTCCAAAGAATGCAGCCCGCCCTTCTCGCCGGCATGTTCGCCTGCTGGGCCGCCGTTCACCCCGGCGCCTTTGAGATCGTCGTGTGGCATCACCTGGGTGGGTACATCATCGGCGTAGCGCTAGCCCTGGCCGCGGTCTCTCAGGCCATGGCCGCCATGACGCAGCCCCAGGAAAAGGGCAAACGACGGATAGCTCTCTGCGCCTTCTTCATGCTCCTGAGCATGCTCTTCTACGAACTCATGGCCATCGTCTGCTTCGCGCTGCTTTTCATCGCGGCCGCAAAGGCCCTGCGCAAGAAGCTGCCCGTCTCGACCGTCGCCATCCTCATTCTCCCCATCGCCGGCTACGCCGCCCTGTATGCCGCTCACTGCAGCCGGGCCCGGCGCTGGGGCTACGTGGACAGACACATCCCCATGTCCGAGGTCCTTTCCCAGCCGGTCAGACTCAGCGCGGTGGTTACCGCCGTGTGCGTTCGATGGACCCTCCGCGTCACCGTCCCCACAACCATGTCCTACAGTACACAACCCACGCAAAGGATCACCATCCACAACAACGATCGGCGCCTGGCCGCAACGCCCGACTACCTTGTCCTGTGGGGGGGACTGGCCCTTGTCTGGGCGTGGTCGCGGGGCTGGCGAGGCCTGACCAGCCGCTGGCCGTGGGTCTTCCTGGCCGCCGTGTGCTTCGGCGGCTACGCCGCGGCGACGTGTGTCGGGCGCTCGCCCAGGGAAGCCGTCTCCACGGGCTACTACCTCTATTTTCCGACTCTCCTGGGCATAGTCGGCCTCTGCGCCATCTGGCCGTGGCGGAGCATGAAACTCAAGATGCGCTCCGCCGTTATCGTGGCGTTAGGGTGCGTCATCGTCCTCTCGGCCGCGCAGACATCGTGCGAGTCGTTCCGCCTGCACGCCGTCGAAAAGCCGGCCGACGCCTTCCTCTGCGCCCTCAACCGCTTTGTCGCCCAACACCACTCCGAAGCCGGCTTCTCCTTCCGTCTCATGGGCGTCTCCCCTGACCTCGATCCCCGCATCACCTTGATCGAAGGCTACCCCGACGACCCCCGCGCCCCCAGGACAAGACCGCGCCTTCACGAGATTCTCTTCCGGCCTTGGGCCTGCGCGCCCAACCCACGCTACATCTTGTCGTGGGATGAAAAGAATGCTCGATTGAAAATCTGGAAGCAACCGTAGGCGCCTGCGCCGACTGATCGTCACAAAAAGCGACTTTAGGACTTGGACCCGCCGCTCTTCCGCGCCCGAATCAAGAACTGCCTCCCAAAGAGCGGCCAGACAATCGGCATGTTCAGGTAGAAGCGCACCAGCCACGGACGCGCTGGCAGCGCGCCTTTGGTGGTGTATGGGAGGAAGCGCGCGAAAAGGTTCTCGATCGAAAACCCCGTTGCCCGCAGAAGCTCGCTGAGAGATCTTTCCGTTATCGCGACATGATGATCCCAGAAATCCCAGTACGCTCCCGGCAAAAGACGGCAGTTGGGCCCCATGATGATGAACTGCCCCCCCGCGCGCAGGATCCGCGCGACGTCACGCGCCAGGGCTTCCACAGCCTGCTTGCTCTCCAAGTGCTCCAGCAGGTTGCTGCAGAACACGCAATCGAAAGACTCGTCACCGATAGCGGACAGATCTCGAACGTCGCCACACCGGAACTCAATTTCTCCGTCAAGGTACTCACGCGCCTGGGGGTTCAAGTCTATGCCGATGCGCCGCCTGCCCCGCACGTTGTTCAGGAACTCGCCGAAACCACACCGTATGTCCAGGATATCCGAACTCTCGGGTATCCACGCCTGGAAGAAAGGACCCAAAACCCGCCAGACTCGCTCCTTTCGCATTCGCTCTTCACGGCTGAACCTTGCGTCATAGAGCCGCGGAGTCTCTGCGCTCGGCTTCGCCATCTTCATTCCTCTTCCCCATGTTCACGCCATTGGCCGAGCCTCGGGAACCCGTGAGCGCCTCCCCTTCACCGCCGCGCATCGCATCCCGCTCCGCCAGCAAATCGTCCGAGATCAGCAACCGCTCCGAATACGCCTTCAGGAACGTGCTCAGATACCGCCGCCCCATGGCCCGCAAGCGCAGGTTCGAGCTCCCCCACGTCCGCCCGTACCAGCGGATCGGGATCTGCGCCACCCGATAGCGCCGGTTCAGCGCCCCCAGCGACATCTCGATCGTGATATTGAAGTGGCTGGCCTGAAAAGGCCCGCACGCCCGGATCACGTGCGCCCGGTAGAGCTTGAACGCGTTCGTCAGATCATTGAACGGACAGCGATAGGCCCACTGCGCCAGTTTGTTCACAATCCGGTTCACCAACAGCTTCACACGCGGGTAGTGATGGACGCTGCCTCCGTGAATGAAGCGCGACCCGAAAACGCAGTCATACCCCTCTTCCATCTTGCGGTAGTAGGCCACCACGTCCTGCGGATCGTCCGAGAAATCCGCCATGTAGATGACCACCGCATCGCCCCGCATGTGCTGCAAACCCGCGCGGATGGCCCGGCCAAAACCCGCCGGCGGCGTACGGTCCACCACCCGCACCCGGGGGTCCCGTTCCCCGATCTCGCGCGCCACCCGCCCTGTCCCGTCCGCGCTGTTGTCGTTCACGACGATCGCTTCAAACGGAATCCCCGCCACGTCCAGCGCCTCGGCCAGCACGGCCAGCGTCTTGCCGATGTTCTGCTCCTCGTTGTGCGCCGGAATCACGACCGACAGCAACTCACGCGCCATGGCCGCCCTCCGGAGCGAAGATGGACGTCAGCGGCGCCCGGTGATCCCGCAGCCACCGCGCCACGTCCGCCACGACCTCCCGCACACCCCGGCGCGGCTTCCACCCGAAGTCCGACGCCGCGCGCCCGTTGTCGCTCACATACCACCGGACATCCTGAGGCGGCGTCTCCGGACGCGAAGACAGCGGCACGCTCGCGCCGCACGCCTCCTGGCAGATACCCGTCAGCTCCCGCAGCGACACGGAACCCTCCGGCCCGCCCCCCACGTTGCGCGCCCGGCCGTCCCACTTCGTGAGATCGCTCATCTGCCGCCACACGAGGTCGCACAAATCGTCAATGTGCAGAACGTCCCGCACCTGCTTGCCCTGCCCTCCGAAGCCGATATACGTCAGCGGCAGCCCGAAAACGTGCCTGGCCACCCACAGCGTCACCACCCCCTGATCCGCCTTCGCCATCTGCCACGGCCCCGCCACGACCCCGCAACGGTTGATCAATACCGGCATCCTGTAGTCGCGGCCATACTCCACCAGCGCCAGCTCGCACGCCATCTTCGCCGCGCCGTACAGGCTCCGCGCGCCCGTCAGCGGCGCGTCTTCCGTCACGCCCGCGCCGCTCAGCCCGGCGCACGGAGCCGCCTCGATGTGGAATCGCGTCTCCCCCTCCCGAAAGGCCAGCCCGTTCAGCCACTCGATGGGATACACACGACTCGTGCTGAAAAAGAGGAACGCCGCCCCGCGCTGCCGGGCCAGCTCCAGACAATGCAAACTGCCCGTCAGGTTCGACGCCAGCATCGCCGCCGGCGCCGCCACGCCCGACTGCACCGACGGGTCCGCCGCGCAGTCCACCAGCAGATCAAAATCGCCCACGCGCGCCAGGTCCTCCGGCCGCCGCACGTCCCCGCGCGTGAACCGCGCCCCGGCCGCCTCCAGCCTGGCGGCGTTCAACTCGCTGCCCCGCCTCACCAGGTTGTCCAGAACCGTCACCCTCGTTCCTGGCGCCTCGCGCCTCAGCATCAACGCAATCGCCGACCCGATAAAGCCCGCGCCGCCGGGGATGAACACATGCTTGAAGCGCATCGTCCCCTCAAACTGACCCCGCTCCCCGGCGCGCCTTCAGCGCCGCATGGATCTCTTCCAGAACACCGCGCAGATCGCAAGTGTAATTCCAAGCGGGATAATGCGAACGGAATCGCCGCACGTCGCTGATCCACCAGATATGATCGCCGGAGCGATTCTGCTCCGTATAGCGGACGCGCATCTTGCGGCCCGTGATCTCCTGGCACAGCTCCACCGCCTCCAGCACCGAGCAGTTGGAGTGGCGCGATCCGCCAGCGTTGTACACCTCGCCGCAGCGGGGCTGCTGGCAGAACTCCCAGAACATCGCCACCAGATCGCGCGAATGAATATTATCCCGGACCTGCTTGCCCTTGTAGCCGTAGATCGTGTACTCCTGGCCCGCGACCGCGCACATCATCAGGTAGGACAGAAAACCGTGCAGCTCCGTTCCCGAGTGCGCCGGCCCCGTCAGACACCCGCACCGGAAGCACACCGTCTTCATCCCAAAATGCCGCCCGTATTCCTGCACCATCACGTCCGCCGCCACCTTCGACGCGCCAAAGACCGAATGATGGCTCTTGTCAATGGACATGCTCTCATCAATGCCGTATTCCGCGAACGGATGCGCCTTGGCCACCTCCCAGCGCGTCTCGCGCTCCTCAAGCGGCAGAAGGTTGGGCAGATCGCCATAGACCTTGTTCGTGGAGGTGAAGATGAAACAAGCCTCGGGCGCGCGCCGGCGCGTGGCCTCCAGCAATGTCAGCGTCCCCAGCGCGTTCACCGAGAAATCCGTCATCGGGTCCCGCGTCGCCCAGTCGTGCGACGGCTGCGCCGCCGCATGAATCACGAGCGAGACATCCTTGCCGTACCGGCCGAAAACCGCCTCCACCTGTTCGCGGTCGCGCACGTCCACCGCGAAGTGCCGGTAGCCCCGCAACGTCTTCTCCATCTCCTCGCGCCGCCAGCGGGTCGAGGCCCGGACCCCGAAAAACTCGCCCCGCATGTCGTTGTCGATCCCCGCAACGGCGAATCCCTTCGCGTCCAGGAAACGCGCCGCCTCAGACCCGATCAGGCCCGCAGACCCCGTCACAATGGCAACGCTCATCCCTGCGCTCCAAAAACCCATGCGCCGCGTCTCACGCCGGCGATGATAGCCCCCTGGCCGCCCGCAAGTCAACGCCGCGCGCCAAGCGCCGCCCCGCGGTCCCTGGCGGCCGGCCGCCGCCGCGCGCGGCTTCGCGCCGTCCTTGCCGGCCTTCGCGCCCTCGTCGGGTCCCCGTGTCCCCCTCCCCCTTGACACTCCGCGCATCATACGATATGCTAACGTTACCAGAGGTATCGAAAAGGAAGGTATCGTTAGCGTGGAGCGCCACGCCTACCATCACTACCGCATCCTCGAACACGTCGAGCAGACCCCCCGCGTCACCAACCGCGTCATCGCCCGCAAACTCGACGTCAGCGTCAAACTCGCCCACGACCTTCTCACGAACCTGGTAAAGAAGGGCCTCCTGCACATCGCCAAACGCCATGCCCGGCGCTGGGACTACTTCCTCACCCCCAGCGGCCTGGCCGAAAAGGCCCGCCTCACCTGCGAGTTCCTCGACTTCAGCCTCCAGTTCTACCGCGAGGCCCGCCGCCGCTCCGCCGAGGCCCTCGCCCAAGCCTCAAAGGAACGGGTCCGCAAGGTCGCCTTCCTCGGCGCCACCGAACTCGCCGAAATCGCCGCCCTGGGCGCGCGCGAGTGGAATATCGAGATCGTGGACGTCTTTGACGACGCCAAGGCCGGACAGTCCTTCTTGGGCCTCACCGTGCGGCCCGTCGCCGAGCTGGCCTCCACCCGCGCCAGGCGCATCCTCGTCACCGCCTTTGACCCCAAGGAACCCATGAGCCGCCGCTATCTGCCCGGCGGCGCCAAAGACGACGGCCGATTCATGTGGATCTTCGACCTGCCCGCGCCTCCCCCCGGCGCGCCCTCCCCCGCGGAGCCGCCCCAGTGAGCCACGCCCCCACAACCCACGTCACCCTCATCCGCCCCTCCAAAGGCTGGGCGTCTCTGGGACTGCGCGACCTGTGGGAGTACCGCGAACTCCTCCACTTCCTCATCTGGCGCGAGATCAAGAGCCGTTACCGCCAGATGGCCCTCGGCCCCCTCTGGGTTCTCATCATCCCCCTGGTCAACATGCTCATCTTCACCTTGGTCGGCGGCGCCGCCGGCATCCCCACGGGCGGCGCGCCCCGGCCCGTCTTTGTCTACAGCGGACTGGTGCTGTGGCAGTTGTTCGCCGAGGCCGCGCGCAAGGCCGCCACCAGCCTCGTCACCCAGCTCCCCGTCATCACCAAGGTCTACTTCCCCCGCCTCCTCGTGCCTCTCTCCGCGTCGCTCGTGGGCGTGGCCGACTTCGTGGTCGCGCTCGCCGCGCTCGTGGCGCTCATGGCGTTCTATGGCGTGGCGCCCGGCGCCCCGGTCCTGGCCCTCCCCGTGTGCGCCGGCCTGGCCCTGGCCTCGGCGCTGGGCGTGGGGCTGTGGCTGGCCGCCGTGGCCGTCCGCTTCCGCGACGTGGCCTACGGCGTCAACTTTCTCCTCCAAGCCTGGTTCTTCTGCTCGCCCGTCTTCTACCCCGCCAGCATCATCCAGGGCCCGTGGCGCCCCTTCTATCTGCTCAACCCCATGACTCACGCCATCGAAGGCTTCCGCTGGAGCCTTGGCCTCGGCGGACAGGCGCCCGGCCCGGGCCTGGCGCTGGCCTGCGCGGGCGCGCTCGTCCTCATCCTCACCGGCGCCTGGGTCTTCCGCCGCGCCGAACGCACCGTGGTGGACTATGTGTAGAAGCATAGCTCGGGGACATGCTGCGGAAGCCGGCCACCGGCCGGATCGCAACGTGTCCCCGCAACACAAGGCGCGCGGGGACACATGCGGAAGACCGCCAACGGCGGGATCGCAACGTGTCCCCGGAACAGCGCCAGAACAGGAAGTCGCATGAACGCCCCCGCCATCCAGGTCCGCGGCCTGTCCAAAAGCTACCGCATCGGCCAAGGCGGCTGGCTGCGCCGCCGCCGGCCCCAAGACACCCTCTGGGCCCTGCGCGACGTCACCTTCGACGTGCAGACCGGCGAGGTCCTGGGCATCATCGGCCGCAACGGCGCCGGCAAAAGCACCCTGCTCAAAATCCTCTCGCGCATCACCGAACCCGACAGCGGCTCGGCCGAAATCCATGGCCGCGTCGGCAGCCTCCTCGAAGTCGGCACCGGCTTCCACCCCGAGCTTACCGGCCGCGAAAACATCTTCCTCAACGGCGCCATCCTCGGCATGAAGCGCGCCGAGATCAAGGCCAAGTTCGACGAAATCGTGGATTTCTCCGGCGTCGAGCGATTCCTCGACACCCCGGTCAAACGCTACTCCAGCGGCATGTACACCCGCCTCGCCTTCGCCGTCGCCGCCCACCTCGACACCGAAATCCTCCTCGTGGACGAAGTCCTCGCCGTCGGCGACGCCGTGTTCCAGAAGAAGTGCCTGGGCAAAATGGGAGAGGTGGCCAAGTCCGGGCGAACGATTCTCTTCGTCAGCCACAACATGGCCGCCGTGGCCGCCACGTGCCACCGATGCCTCCTCCTCAACAAAGGGCAGACCGTCGTGCAGGGGCTTGCGAGCGACGTGGTTCTCGCCTATCTGCAATCAGACGCCGCCCCCAACGCCAAAGCCGATCTCGCCAGCGCCCCCAAGGCGTTCGCGGACGGGCAGGTCGCGTTCGAGTCCATTGAGCTCAGAGACTCCGGCGGCCGCCCCTCCGCCCAGTTTCGCCTGGAAGAGCCCATCCTGCTGCGGCTCACGGTCAACTCGCGCATTGAGGCCGACATCGAAGTCGGCTACTCCATCCGCACGCCGGAAGGCGTGTTCCTGTTCACTTCGTCATGCAGTGACAGCGGCGAGTTGGCCCATGTCAAGCCCGGCCGTCATATCTTCGAGACGTGGCTCAGCCCCAACCACCTGCGGTCAGGCCGGTACGTCATCCAGGTGGGAATCAGTTGTCGTGAAGTCATTCGAGAAGCCATCTCCTTCGAAATCCTGGCCGACCGCCACTACTCCGCGAGCCCGCTTGTGGACCTTCCCGGCCATCTGCACTTCCCGTTCATCTGGCGACACGAGCCGGAGGGCGCGTCATGAGCGCCGCGACTCCCCCTCCCCCGCGCGCCCAGGCAGCGGCCTGTGTCGCCGCCGTGGCGCCAAGCCACAACAGCGGAGACTACCTGCTTCGCTGCGTGCGCTCGCTTCTCGCCTCAACCACGCCGGTCGCGTCCGTCTGTGTCGTGGATTCCGCCTCAACCGACGACGCCGTGGACCGCTTGTTGCGCGAAGCGACGCGGCCGATCGACGCCATACGCCTCAAACGCGACAAGGGCATCTCCTACGCCCTCAACGTGGGCATACGCCGCAGCCTGCAGCGCAAGGAGATAACCCACCTCCTGCTTCTGGACGATGACGTATGGCTGGAGCCGGACGTTCTGGGCGCGCTGCTGGAGACGAGCGCCGCGTTGCCGCAAGCAGCCATCATCTCCCCCACGCAATGTCTCTATGAGTCGGATGAGATAGACGAGGGACACCGGCGCGCCTTGACCACGCGGCAGAGAACGATTCATCTCCCTGGTCCAGGCGGAACGGTCCGCGAGGTCGTCTCCGTCATGGACGTCGTCGGCGCCACGATGCTGTTGCCGCGCAAGGCGATTGAGCGGATTGGCCTCTTTGACGAGAACTTCTTCCTCTACGGGAACGACACGGAACTCTGCTACCGCGCCCGGCATCACGGATACGAAGTAATCGTGGCGCCGGACGTAAAGGTCCACCACCGCCACGCAGGCCAATGCGCCATGGAGCCTTGGTCCAGGCGCGCCATCTTCTCCCAGCGCGCCATGATGATCCGCAGCGTCAAGATACGCAATCGCAGCCTCGCCTACGGCATAAGCGACTGCCTGCGTTCTCTCTGGAACGACATGCGGGACGCGATCAACCGCCGAAGCGCACGCGCCCTGCGCGCCCAACTCCGGAACGCCCTCTGGCTCTGCCGCAAGCTTCCATCCATCATCAACTCGCGCTTCCGCGATTACCCGCTCCACAGGACGAAAGAAAGAACCGCATGATAGCCATACTCGGCGGCGGTCTTGCCGGAATCCAGGCCGGCCTCGCGCTCCAGAAGGCCGGCGTTCCCTTCCGCGTCCTTGAACGCGAAGACGCCATCGGCGGCCTGCTCCGGCCGGGCCGGCGCCTCGGCTGGACCTACGACCTCGGCGTCAAGGCGCTTTACAGCGTCAACCAGAAGGTCATGGACTATCTCAAAAGCCTGCCCGTCGCCTACTGCGAGCACCGTCGGCGCGTCACCGTTCACCATCGCGACCCCGCGACCGGGTCGAGCTGCGAACTCGACTACCCCTTTGAGAACGGCTTGGGGGGCCTGCCGCACGAGGCGAAGGTCGCCTGCCTCATGGGCTACATTGAGGCCCAGCAGGGATCGCGCGAGGTCAAGAACTTTCTGGACTGGATCATGCGCCGGCTGGGACGCGGCATCGCCGAGGCCTTTATGCTCCCCTATAACCGAAAGATATGGAACGCCCCCTTGGAGGAGATCAGCCCCAACTTGGTCGCGCAAAAGATCCACCCGGCGCCGCTGGAGGAAATCGTGCGCTCGTGCCTGGGGGAACGCATAGTCGGGCGGAAGTATCAGGCCAGATTCATCTATCCCACGCATGGCCTCCCCGCCCTCTTGGAGGCCATGGCGAGCCCGATCGCCGCCAACATCACAACGCGTTTCTCTCTGACCCGCATCGAGGACACGGGCGACGGCTTCCGTCTGCACGGCGCGTGTGGACGCGTCGTGACATGCCGGGCCGTCATCTCCACGATCCCACTTCCCGCGCTGCGCCGCGCCGTCCCCTATGACGACTGCCCAGCGGCCGACTGGCCCCACAACAACACTGTGTTCCATGCCGTCCTGCTCAAGAACGCCTCCGGCCCTGACGTGCACTGGCAGTTCTTCGCCTCGCCCGAAATCCCCTTCTACCGCCTCACTTACTCGCACGCTTTCTCTCCCGCCCTGAAGCCCGCCATCGTGGCCGAGATGACCGAGAGGCCAGGCGCCGCTTACCGGCCGGAGGATACGGTGCGCTGGCTCAACACCATCGGGATCGCCAGGCCGGACAACGTGGAGAGCGTGCAGACGCATCGCCTCGAATGCACGTATCCCATCCCTACGCTGCGGTCCGAGGCCGAGCTTCCCGGCGTCGTCGAGTTCCTGGAGGCGCGGAACATTTTCCCTCTTGGCCGGAGCGGGTCGTGGCGCTACCTGAACATTGACGGCGTCATCGCGCAGGTCTGCGAGAAGACCCCGGACATTCTCAGACGCGCGCCTCTGTGAAAGAACCCGAGAAAAGGAGTCCTCTCACGTGCGGAGGGATTTGATGACCATGCCTGGCTTGCCCCTGGACATCCTTGATCAACTCGCCGCCGGCGCTGGAGGTCTCCAATGAAAATCGCGGTCATCTCAGAGTGGTTCTCGGAGAAGATGGGCTGCGCTGGATACACCTTGGCCATGGAGTTGTTGGGCTGGCGGCCACAGCCCCCCTGCGCGGAAGGGGTCCACAGGACGATCCGCTGGCACTTCGCCAACAAGAACCTGGACGTGGCGCGCCGGATTCTGGAGCGCGGCGGGCTCACCAAAGGCGCCCCCGGCGCCAGGAGATAAGCGCGCCCCCACACCAATCCCTTGTCGCGCCCGCCCTCCGGAGGCGATGGAAACTTGGACACGTTCGCGACAACACCGGTGGTCCTCTTCGCCTACGCCCGGCCAGACCTTCTTCAACGCACGCTGGCCTGCCTGCGCGAAAACCACGTTCCTCTCATCTACGCCTTCAGCGACGGCCCCGCCACCCCGGAAAAAGGGCCGGCCGTCGCCCAGGTCAGGGAGCTCTTGCGGGCCGTGGACTGGTGTCAAACGCGTCTTGTCGAGCGCCCCAACAACCTCGGCCTTGGCCTGTCCATCAGAACAGGCGTGGCCGAAGTCTTCAAGGAACACGAATCGCTCATCGTCTTCGAAGACGACCTCATCTGCGTGCCGGGAACGTACGACTACCTGTGCGCCGCCCTGCGTCGCTACCGCGACGACCCGCGCGTCATGTCCGTCACAGCCTGGACCCACGCGCGCGTCACCCCGCCCGGCGTGGGCGGACAGCCCTACTTTGACGGCCGCGCGGAATGCTGGGTCTGGGGCGCCTGGCGGCGCTCCTGGGCAGGCATGGAAGCGACCGCCCTGGAGATGATCCGCGCCTGCGAAGCCCAAGGCATAGACCCCTGGCGCTACGGCGCCGACCTCCCCTCCATGGCCGAGCGCGAACTCAAACAGAACATCTGGGCCGTGCGCTTTCTCTACCTCCACATCCTCCGCCGCGCCCTCTGCCTCCGCCCGCCGTGGAGCATGGTCGAACACATCGGCTTCGATCCCCGCGCCACCAACGCGGCCACGGCCACCGACTGGGCCAATCCCCCTTTCCGACCCTGCCCGCCCCTCCCCACCGCCTGGCCCGAGCCTGTCGAGCGCCGGGAGTGCAGCGGCTTGTGGCGCAAGGCCTGCGGCGGCAAGCCCGTGGCGAGGCCGTTCCGTTGGGCGGGATGGGTCCTGCGCCTCGCGCGACAAGCGTTTGGCGTGGTGAAAAGACGGACGCCGTTGCTGCGCAAAGCGCGCTTCCCCTGAAAAACGGCGCGGCGCCCCGGCGCCGCGCGCCTGTCGGAGTCCAGGACGTGACAAGCGCAAAAAGCTTCAAAGACCTCGCCCGAGACTGGCTTCCCCCCGCGCTCGCGCGACTGGCGCGGCGGTTGACCCCGCGCCCGGCCGGGCAGGAGCCGGAGTACGAATACGCGGGCGAGCAGTGGACAGACACGTTCCGCGGACAGCCGTTGCGAGGATGGGACGTGGAGCAAGTGGCCCGAACCGAAGAGGCCAAATGGGACGCCTTCGTGGCTGCTGTGTCGGGCGCGGCGCCGCTGGCCGTGGCCCACGAAGCCCCTCTCCCCTTCGCCCCCAACCTGGCCGCGCACAATATGGCCGCCTGCTTCGGCTATGTCCTGGCGCTCGCGAGCAGGGGCAAGAACAGCCTTTCCGTTCTCGACTGGGGCGGCGGCCTGGGCCACTACTACATCCTGGCGAAAGCCCTGCTCCCGGAGGTGACCATCCACTATGCCGTCAGGGACCTGCCCCCCATGTGCCGCGCCGGCAGAAGGCTCCTGCCCACGGTCGCGTTCCACGAAACAGACGAAACCTCCTTTGCCAGCCGGTATGACGTGGTCGTGGCCAGCAGCTCGCTGCAATACGCGCCGGACTGGCGTGCGGCGCTGCGCAAGCTCTCGGGCGCGGCCGCGGCCTGGCTCTACCTTGCGCGCGTGCCCACGGTCAAGGATTCGCCGTCCTTTGTCATGGTCCAGCGCCCAAGACTCGCCGGCTACGCCACCGAGTACGCCGGCTGGGTCCTCAACCGCGCCGGTTTGCTCGCCGAGCTGGACCGCGCCGGCATGGCGCCGCGCCGGGAGTTCCTGATGGGCGAACGGCTGGAGGTGGCGGGCGCGCGGGAAGCCGTGGAGACCATGGGCTTCCTCTCCTGTCCGAAGGGAGGCGCGAAATGAGCGTTCCCGGCCGCCTTGCCTGGGCGTGCGTCCAAGGCTTTCTGGCCGTGACGCGTTCCCTGCCGGGAGGCAAGTTCCTCCTCAAATGGGCTGACCCGGCCGCCATTTCCAAAGCCTCCCTGCGCGCCGCTATGGAGCGCGGCGCGGCGTACGCCCGAGGCGCGCTGTTGGACATCGGGTGCGGCGCCAAACCCTACCGGACCATCTTCCGCGTCAGCGCCTACGTCGGCCTCGACATGCCGTGTGAACAGCGCGCCGATGTCCACGGCGACGGCCAGATGCTCCCCTTTCGCGCCGAGAGCTTCGACACGGTCCTCTGCAACCAGACCTTGGAGCACGTGCCAGAGCCAAGCCATCTGATGCGCGAAGCTCTACGTGTCCTGAGGCCGGGAGGCGCGCTCATCCTTACCGCGCCGCAGACATGGGGCCTGCACCACGAGCCCCACGACTATTACCGCTTCACTGTCCATGGACTTGAGCACCTGGCCCGGCGCCACGGCTTCGAAGTCCTCTGGGCCGCGCCCACGTGCGGCGCATGCGCCGCGTTCGCGCAGAGGACCGTGGACCTCATTGTCCACTCCTTTCTCCGCGGTCCCAACAGCCGGTTCCTGGCTTCCTTTGCGCTGGCGCCGGTCCTGATGCTGGGGTGGGCGCTGGACGCAGCGTTCAATCACGCCGGTGACACCCTCGACAACGTCCTCGTGGCCCGAAAGGTCTGAAGCGTGCGCCGCTACTGCACCTATTTCGACGCCAACTACCTTGCGCGCGGCCTCGCGCTGGCGGCGTCGCTGCGCCGTCACGCGGGCGGCTTCGAACTCACCGTGCTCTGCATGGATGACGAGACGCGCGCGGTTCTTGGGAGCCTGGCCCTGCCGGGCGTCAGGTTGGAGCCCGTCCGCGATCTCGAACAAGCCGACCCAGAGCTGGCCGCGGCCCGCCGCGGCCGGCCGCGGATCGAGTCCTACTTCACGTGCACGCCGCCGCTCATTCTGCATTGCCTTGACCGCGCCGCGCCCGGCGAAGTGGTCACCTACCTCGACGCGGACCTTTGGTTCCTGGCCAGCCCCGCGCCATTGGAGGCGGTCTTGGCCGGCGGCTCAGTCCTCATCATCCCCCACGGCTTTCCGCCGGCGCTGAAGGCGCTCGAAAAGTACGGCGTCTACAACGTGGGGTATGTCTCGTTTCGCAACGACGACAAGGCCCGCCGCTGCGCGCAGTGGTGGCGGCGGCGATGCATCGAATCGTGCGGCGAGGCCGCGGATCAGGGCGTGTTCGGCGACCAGAAATACCTGGACGATTGGCCGGAGCGCTTCAAAGGCGTCAAGGTCGCGAACGCCCCTGGCGCGGGGCTGGCTCCGTGGAACGTGGCTGCACGGCGGCTGTCCACATCCGGGGGGCGCCTGCTGGCTCAAGGCGACCCGGTGGTGTTCTATCATTTCCACGGCCTGGAGCTGCTGCGGCCGTGGCTCGCCGCGCCGAGGCTCAAACGGTACGGCGCGGGAAGATGCGCGATCCTCCGGCGCGAGCTCTACGCGCCCTATCTGCGCGAGCTGGCGGCGCAAGAACGCCTGGCCCAGGCAGCCGGGCTGCGCCGCGCCGAGCGATCGTCTTGGGGGGACATAATTCACGCAGTCATTGAGGAAACCCTCTACGCCGCGCCGGACGCCTTCTCCGCGGAGTTGGACCTTGAAGCGCTCTGTGCGCCTCTGGCAAACTGGGCAAGGCGGCTCTTGCCGTCACCGAAAGGCTGACCCATGCCACACCCGTATGTCATCGTCACCAGCTTCTACCGCGCGTTGCGCCACACGCCCGTCTACGCTGCCTGCCTGCGCGCCACGGTCGCGCGCCTGCCCCGCGACATGCGCCAGGCGCTTCGAGTGGTCGTCGTGGCCAACGACGCCTCGCGCCTCGAACGCCGCGCCCTGGCCTGGGCGCTCAAGGGGCTGCCGACGGAGACGCTGTTCGTCGAGCGCGAAACCGTCTACGCCTCGTGGAACCGCGGCGTGCGCCACGTCCCGGACGCCGCGGCCTGCACGTTCTGGAACATGGACGACCTGCGCTTCGCCGCGGGCATGACCGAGCAATTCAGCCTGTGCGCTCAAGGCGGCGCGGAGCCGAGGCTCGTGCTCTCGCCGCACATCGAGTTCTGGTCCAGCCGCTGGCCGTTCGGCTTTGGCTGGCGCCGCCGCTGGCCCTCGCGCGAAAGCCTCTGCCCCTTCTTCGCCGCCAACGCCGCCGCGTTCGCGAAGGCCGGGCTGTTCAGCGAAGTCTTCCGCGTATGCGGCGACACCGAATGGTACGCCCGCTGCCTCAAGTCCGGCGTCGAGCCCGTCTTCGCCCGGCGAATCGCCGGCGTCTTCACCAAGAGCGGCCGCGGCCTCAGCGCCGGCCTCACGCCAGAGCGCCTGGCCGAGGACCTGCTCGTAGACCAGCTCCACCCCGGCTTCCGCCGCGGCGAGCTCGACCTGCTCCGCGAACTCGCCGCCCGCCACGCCGCCCACCCCCCCGAGCGCGGAACCGCCGGTTGATCCAAGCCAGCGTTCCCCCCTCCCCGCCGTCTCTGCTGTCCCTGCCGTCCTTTCGCCCCAATCTTGACACCCACCATCGCCAGAAGTACAGTCATCACCAGACAACGACTGACCCAACCAGCCCGTCGTCTATCAAGGAACGCCCGCCATGTTCGGCCTCGGCTACGGTGAAATCATCCTCATCGTCCTCCTGGCCCTGCTCCTCTTCGGCAGCAGGAAGCTGCCCGAACTCGCCCACGGCCTGGGCAAGAGCCTGCGCGAGTTCCGCCGAGGCATGAACGAGCCTGAAGACGACAAGGACGCCCAGCCTCCGGCGCCGCAGCCGCCGGCCAAACCCGGCGACAACACCCCGCCCAAAGCCTGAGCCGCGGAGCCGCCCCATGAAACCCGGCGCCATGGGCTTGCTCGACCACCTCGAAGAGCTCCGCTGGACACTGCTCAAGATGCTCCTTCTGCTGGCCGCGGGCGCCGTGGCCGGGTGGTTCGTCTACGACCCCGCCTTCCACCTGCTCATGCGGCCCATCCAGAGCCTGCGCCCCGCGCCCAAGCTCGTCACCGTCGCGCCCGCGGACGCCTTCAACGTCAAGCTCACCCTCTCCGTGCTCCTGGGCCTGTGCCTCACCTTGCCCGGCCACCTGTGCCTGGCGTGGCGATTCGTCAGCCCTGGCCTCAAGGATGCGGAGAAGCGGGCGTTCCTCTGGGCCGCCACGGCGGGCACGGTCTTCTTCTGCGGCGGCATGGCCTTCGGCTACAGCCTGCTCGGCTTCATCATCAACGTGCTCATCAGCTTCACCCCCGAGACCGTCCAGCCCCTCTGGCGCTTCGACGCCTGCATCAGCTTCACCTTCCGCCTCTTGCTCGCGTTTGGCCTGTTGTTCGAGCTTCCCGTCATCGTCGTCACGCTCACCGGCCTGGGCTTGGTCAGGGCCTCGACCCTGGCCAGGATCCGCCCCCACATGATCCTCGCCATCTTCATCCTCGCCGCCATCCTCACCCCCCCCGACGTCCTCTCCCAAGTCTTCCTCGCCGTCCCCCTCGTCCTGCTCTACGAGCTTAGCCTCCTCGCCTGCCGCTTCGTCGAGCGACGGCTGGGCTACTGAAGCGCCGCGCCGGTCCCCGCCGCCGTCGTCCAAGCCTCCTGGCCGCCCTGCCGTCCCTCCCGTCCTTTGCGTCCAACCCCACCGCCGCGGTTGACACCTGCGCCGCCTAAATGGTACTTGTTCCCAATCACAAAACGGCGGCTCTGGGCGGTCCAGGGCCTTGCCGAGGCGTGAAACGCCCGCGCATCTCACGCCCCGTCACATTGCTTCAGCAGGGACGACCCATGAACGGCGAAACGATCATCAAAGACACGTCGGCCAACCCCGCTCCCCTCGGCCTCACCGGCTTCGGCATGACCACCGTGCTGCTCAACATCCACAACGCCGGCCTCTATCCCAACAACTCCATGATCCTCGGCATGGGCATCTTTGTCGGCGGCATCGCCCAGGTCATCGCTGGCATCCTCGAATCCAGGAAAAACAACACGTTCGGCCTCACCGCCTTCTGCGCCTACGGCTTCTTCTGGCTCTCGCTGGTGGCCATCTGGACCTTGCCCAAGATGGGCCTCGCGGCCGCGCCCGACGAGACAGCCATGGGCTTCTACCTGGCGCTGTGGGGCGTGTTCACCCTTGGCATGTTCTTCGGCACGCTGCGCCTCAACCGCGCGCTGCAAGTGGTCTTTGCCACGCTCACCATCCTCTTTGGCCTCTTGGCGCTGGGCGACTTCACCCACAGCGCGGCCATCAAGACCATCGCCGGCTACGAAGGCATCGTGTGCGGCTTGTCCGCCATGTACGCCGCCTTTGCCCAGGTTCTCAACGAGGTCTATGGCCGCGTGGTCCTGCCGGTCTGCCCCGTGGTCCGCAAGTAGGCCGATCCCACGAAACCGACGCGCCCCATGCAGAGGCCTTCGCACGAGGACAAGGTGCGCTCCGTCTTTGGCCGGCGCGCCGCCATCTACACCACCAGCGCCGCGCACACGGACCGGGAAGTCCTGGACTGGCTCGTGAGGCGGGCCTGTCCGCGGCCGGAGTGGCGCGCGCTGGACGTGGCCACAGGCGCGGGCCACACGGCCTTTGCCCTGGCGCCCCACCTCGCCAGCGTCATCGGCGTGGACATCACGCCGCAGATGCTGGAAGAGGCCGGAACCCTCGGCGGCCAAAAGGGCCTGGGCAACGTCTCGTTCCATCTCGCCGATGTCCACCGCCTGCCCTTTGCGGACGCCAGCTTTGACCTGGTCACGTGCCGTCGCGCGCCCCAC
Source organism: uncultured Planctomycetota bacterium (assembly GCA_964470775.1). Taxonomy (GTDB): domain Bacteria; phylum Planctomycetota; class Brocadiia; order CAIUPP01; family CAYYEE01; genus CAYYEE01. The sequence continues at coordinate 22,408 of CAYYEE010000012.1, forward strand.
CACTTCTCCGACATCGGCCAGGCCCTGACCGAGATGAAGCGCGTCCTCAAGCCCGGCGGGCGCCTGGTCATTGACGACCGCGCCGCGCCGGAGGACGACGAGGCGGACGAGATCATGAACCGCTTGGACACGCTGCACGACGAGACGCACGTCCGAGAGTACCGGCCCGCCGAGTGGCGCGCCATGGTGGAGCAGGCCGGCTTCTGGGTCGAGTCCATCGAGCCTTGGTCGAGTCTGCGCCCGCTCAGCAGCCTCACCAAAGCCGTCGAGCCCGGCCGCGCCGAGGAGATCCGCCGCATCGTCTCCTCGCTCGACAAACGCCTGAAGGCCCTGCTCCAGGTCGAGCGCCGCGGCGGCGAGGTCCACCACCTGCACTTCTACATCATGATCGCCGCGGTCAAGCCGTGACGCGCCAGGGCAAGCGGCGCGGCGCAGCCGCTCACTTCGAATCCGCCTCCACCACCTCTTGCGGCAGCAGCAACTGCGCCCCGTTCCTGGCCAGGTACGGCGGCACGGTCAACAACAGCCGCTGGCCATAGCAGTTGTCGAACTTCCACAGCGTCCCCCCCTGCCCCTTGGCTACAGGGACCTTGAAGTACCCGCCGTCCTTCATGCCCGCGAACGAGAACACCGTCTTGCCCGCCCCGTCCTTGATCGTCCCCCGGCCCTGCGGCGTCGCCCCGGCGAACCCAGCCACGACCTTGGCGTTCTTGGGCACGTAGAAGTAGAGCGACCAGTAACCGGCGGGCAAAAACGCCGCGTCCGCGTCCTGGCCCGATTCCAGCGTGAAGGGCATCCTCGGGTCCTTGAACGACACCTCGGCGCGCGCGCCGCCGGTCTCAACCAGCAGCAGGTGCAGCCCCTCGCGCGGGGTCTTCAGGGTCACGTCGTGGGGCTTGCGGTCCGGCGGAACGCTCTTGTCGGTCGAGACGGTCTCGCCTTCCTGGTCCTCCAGAGAATGCAGAGCGCGCAGAGAGAGCCTCACATGGCCACGATTCTGCCAATCCAGACCGCCCGACACCGTGAGGCCGATGGACGCGGGCGCCTTGTCCACCCAGGTGAAGATGCGCTGCGGCCTCATACGGCTGGCGGGCGCGAAGCCGTCCGGCGCCTCGGGCAGCCGCAGCGCCCTGGCCGGCGCCAGGCGCGGGCTGTAGGCCACGGGCGTGACGTCCGACAGCCTGTTGCTCGCGATGCCCTTGTCCAGGATGGCGCGGACTTCCTCTTCCGTCACGGGTTCGCTGCTTTTCCAGGGGTGCTTGGCTTCGGGCGTGCCCCACGTCATGCCCTCGGGCACGCTCACGGTTTTGTCCAGCGCGGGCAGCGACTGCCACACGGCCTTGGCGTGAACCATCTCGGTCTTGCGCGTGCGATAGACGAAACGCAACAACTCCTCCAGAGCCGCCTGACGCGCGTTGCCCGCGGCGGCGCTGGCGTAAGCCCGGTACAGCTCCACGTACCGCGTGAACAGAATCAGGTCCGTGACGCGCGCGCGAACGGCTGGGCTGCCCGCCAGCGCCAGCGCCTCGTTCAGCAGGCGGTACATCCTCCCCACCATGTCCTCGCAGAGGAGAGGCCGCGCGTCGTCCCCGTTCATCCTGTAGATAAGATGGAAGAACTTCTCCATGGGCGCCCGCGCCGGGCCGAAGCCCTTGCTCAGGAAGTCGTCCACCAGCGCGTCCACGCGCTCCGCCTCGCGCACATCCCAGATCATGCGCGCAATCAGGTAGTTGCCCAGTCCCACCGCGCCCCAGCTATCGCTGGTCCACCCGCCGATGGCTTGCGCGCCCTTCTGGCGGAAATGGGGAATCGTCCTCTTCAGATACGCAATATCCGACCCACGCTGCTTCGCGGGCAGCGAGTGGTCCCAGACGTACGTGCAGTAGGCCTCGCTGACGCCGACGCGCGCGCCCTTGGCCCGCCAGCCATCCATGAGCTGATCATGGGTGAAGCCGCCCGTGGTCTGGTGCGTCGTGGCGCGGACCACGACGTTGGGCCGCACGGCGATGGAAGGAGGAGCGGAGTGGGAGCCATAGGCCAGCATGCCCACGAAGCGCGGCCCGAACTTGGCTGTCACGGCGTCAGACACCATATTGGCGACAAACGCCGCGCGGTCGCTGGGCGGCCCCATCTTGGCGCACTCGGCGCACTCGCACCATCCCTCCCCGTCGCTGGGCTCCATGGAGATAGCCACCGTGTCCGGCTTCTTCTCGAACATCTCGAACGCATAGTCCAGGATGATCTTCCGTGTCTCTGGATTGGAGAGGCACATCTTGCTGCCGCCGCGCTTGCCGTCGCGCAGAGCCGAGTACTCGGAATGCTCGCTGAATACCTTCTTGAACCTGGCAACGATGGCCTGGTACGCGTGGTTGCAAGGGATGCGCAGGTCCGAACTCATGCGGTTGCGCTTGCTCCAACGATCCCACGGCGCGCGGTTGTAATCCCAGAACCCATAGTCATACGAGATCATGCGGCAAGCGAATGACGGCGCCTCCTTGGAGTCCACGGCCACCCGCAGCGCAGGCAGCGACGGCACGACCTCCCACGTGTCCGTCGGGAAGAAAAGGCGGTAACCCACGCGATAGAGCATGTCCCACACCGCGTTCTCGACAGCCTGGTCCGACGCGCCCACAAGCCACATGCCCTTGTCGTGCGACCGCAGGATGTACTCTTCGCGGCGCAAGAGGTCCGTTGGGTCGAACTGGCCCGACAACCCGATCGCGGGGAAGTCCGCGGCCACCCCCACGACGATGCCCGTGGCGCCATCGCCCTTCTCAACGCCAAACGCCGCGCCCGTGATCTTCCCCAGATACTCCGCCAGTTCGGCGGCCGCAGTCTGGACGCGCGGCGAAGCCTTGTCGCTCAACACAATCGGACAGCGCGCTTTGCCGCCTTCGGCTAGCAGCGTCTCCACCGGACCGGCGAGGCAGAAACCCCCGATAAGGGCAACGGCTCCAGCCACCGAAAACAAGCATGAACTCCTCATCGCTCTCCTCTCCCGCCCTTCACCGCGCGTCGCCGTCCTTCTTCGCGCCTTCGCGTGAGACACGGTTCTCCGTGGTCATCCTATCGTTGGCCGTTCTTCGTGCCCTTCGCGGTCTTCGTGGTTAACC
>CAYYEE010000013.1:0-25449 GCA_964470775.1 uncultured Planctomycetota bacterium
CACGCTGCCCCGGCCGCGCGCCATGGGCGTCGACCGCTCCAGCCTGGCCCACAGCGTGTCCAGCCGTTCCAGCAACGCCAGCAGCGCATCCTTGAAATCCGCGCGCAAAAGGAGGCGGAACCGCCCCTGCTCGACCGGCCGGAAGCAAAGCGGTATGGGGGTATTGCAGAACACGCGTCCACTCTCTGCGCCAAGGCGCCGCTCAACCCGCGCCCGTGCGGGGCCGCTTGCGGCGGCGGCGAGATGCCACGGGCGCGTCTATCTGCAGCGGGGAATCAAACAAGGAGAGCTGGCGGCCGCGCTCAGGGCAACGATTGCACTCCCGGTGGCCGCCCTCGGCCTGCCGCGACCGGCAGACGTCGCGACGGATGGGATAGGACACCGCCGGACACCGCAGATAATCCTTATCCCGCGGCCCTAACGACTCGTCCGGCTTCATGCCGCTCAGCCCCCGCTTCGAACGGATCGCGCCCACGCCGGTTCAATACGGCACGCGAATCCACTCGTTGAAGTCCTCCGCCGGGCGGAAGCCCTCCTGCTGTGGAATCCACGTCTGGCCGTCCTTCTTGCGCAACTGCGCCGGCGTGTCGTCATCCGAGAAATCCACTTCCGCCGGCCGCAACCCCACCGGCCGCAGCAAAGGCCGGAAGATCGCGACCGGGTAGTTGATGCACAGGTTCATCAGGAAGTCCAACATCTCCTTCGGACTCACGTAGGCCCCGCCACCCAAGAAGACTAGATGGACTTTCGCCCCGATATCGGCCCAGTGAAACTCCCGGTTGTCGCGAAGCGCGAACTCCTGAAATCCCTTGCGCTCGGTGAACATCGCAGGCTGGCCATAGATCGGGTCCATCACGTAATCCCGGTAGTACGCCATGCTGAAGCCGCCTTCGCTGCGTTTCTCAGACCATGTGCCCAGCGCCCGGTGCTGCCAGCCCACGCACGCCGTTTCCGAGAACATGAACCCCACTTGGAGCAACTCCGTCGGCTGCAGCGAAACGCCGATACCTTCACCCGCCGCGAGGTACCAGTGGAATATGTCCGTGAAGTCCATCCACAAGTCTTTGCTCGCCATCCCCATGTATTCGAAGTAACTCATCTTGTCGATCTGCGAGCGGTAATCCTCGTATGCCTGCGACCCCTGCAAAGGCGCGCATCCGGCGCAAATGGCCGCCAACACCAAGACCAATCCCAAGACACGCGCCTTCATACACTTGCTCCTAGCAGACGTCTGAACCGCGACTCCGGCCGGAAAACACCCCGCCGGCGTGGACGTCCCAAGCGCCGAGGACACAACCTAAACAGCGGTGGGATTATAGCAACGCTCAAAAAAAAGTGTCAAGCTCAAAAAGACTTACGCGAAACTTCATGTTAACGGCGGGCCCGCAGCCGCAAACACCGGGGATTCGCAATCCAAGCGCTTCACTCCACCCTCTTCATTTCACCGGTCACCACCTTGGTCTCATATCTGCCGCGCCGCCTTCGGGTTGGCTCATACGAGGCGCGGTTCGCCGACCACCATTCCACCCAAAACTGGCCAGGATCGCTGCTCCGACGCGCTTCTTCCGCCGCCTTTGAGAGCTTCGACAGCCGTTCCGCCTTGCCCCTCACGCGGGAGCTGTAGTCCCCAATGATCGCCGCGTAGATCGCAGGCCCAGTAGAGTCCTCCATCCCCTCGCAAGCCCCAACGATCTCAAGCGCGTACCGAGTGCGGTAGTGATCCACCGAGTCCATGCGCTCCTCGCGACGTTGGCCGAAGAGCGAGTACGACACGCGCGTCTCAGTGGCCGAAAGCCACTCGTGCTCGTGGGGCGACTCGCTGTTCTCCAGCACACGATCGTACACCTCGGACCACTCGGTCTCCCTGGGATCATCCTTCACTCGCCAAACCGTCAACCCTAAGACCTCTGTGGTTCGCGTTTGCTGAAAACGGTAGCACCGAGCGCACGCGGAGTCGGACGCGGTCCGCCCCACGACAGCGCACCCCGCCGTCCCCATTGCCAGCAGCGCCGCCACACACAATAGCGCCTGCTGACCGAACCCGCTCTGACGCGCAGCGCGCAATCCAGGCTCTCCTGAAACGCATCTCGCCGGGCCACCTAAGACGTCCAAAGCCCGCGCAACGTCAGCGCGCCCCGCGCGTCGCGGCATCACCGCCAAGCCCCGCCATCAACCGCTTCAGAGTCTCCCCGTGACCCTGAAACCCGTTCAAAAGGAAACCGCGCCGGAGGGAACAAGTCGCGGGATCCTGCCAACGGCGGGTTCTCAACATGTCCCCGGAACAGACGCGACATCCCCCACAGGCGGCTAGAGCCCACGCCCAACCGTCTCCTCCAGGTCAAACAGCAACTCCTTGGGTTGCTGGTAGCGCGCGCTGGCGATGCGCGCCATGCAGCGCTCAATGACCTGCGCCGCGGCCTTCGGCGCGCCTGGCGCCACGTGCGCAAGACTCGGCGGTTCCCCAGACACCACCTTGGACTGGAGCTCCGGCGCCGTGGGTCCCTCAAAGGGCGCACGGCCAGAAAGCATGTGATAGAACACCGCCCCGACGGAGTAACAGTCCGCCGCGAAGCTCGGAACCGCCAGCCGGTCGCGCACGAACTCCGGCGCCAGATAAGGCAGAATCCGCACGTCGTCGCGGCAACCCGGCAAGCCCGGCGCGCTCAGCGCCCCGATGCCGAAGTTCGCCAGCTTAGCTGTCCCGTCCTTGGCCAGCAAAATGTTGCACGGCGCCACGGCCCCGTGGGCGATGTTCCGTTCCTTCGCGTGCTTCAGCGCGTGCGCCAGCCCAATCGCGATCCCCAGCGCTCGCGCCGGCGCCAGCGTCCGTTCCTTGTCCAGCAGCAGAGCCAGGCTCTCGCCATCCACATACTCCCGGCTGACGTAGATGCTGTCTTCCATCTCGCCGGAATCGTAGATGAGCACCACGTTGTTGTGGACCAGCTGCCCGCTCGCGTAAATAGCGTTTACGAACTTGCGCGTCCATTCCCCGAAGCCCACCCGAAGAATCTGCAGCGCCACCTGCCGGCCCGTGGCTTCCTGCTCCGCCAAGTAGACCGGACCGTACTGCCCCTCGCGCAGCCTCTGCACAATGCGGTTGCCCCCCACCACCACGCCGGGCGCCAGATCATCGACCAGCGGACCTTCGCCCTCCAAGATCGCGTCGGTCTCGTCCAACTGTTCCGACAGGCTGCCGGAAAAGCGCGCGCAACACGCCGGGCAATACACGCGCGAGCGCACGCGCCGCGCCAAGCCCGCGTCCAAGTCGCCTTCCGTCACCGCGGCCCCACACTCCTGGCACCGCCCCACCGTCTCGTGCTCCAGCGAAGCGCGAGGCTCCTCAACGGTCGCGTCCCCTTCTTCCTGAACCAGCGCCATCTCAACCCGCCCAAGGCTCACCCGGTCGCCCGGACGAATCCGGCGGCTCTCGATCCGGCTGCCGTTCACGTATGTCCCGTTGGTGCTGTTCAGGTCCGTCACCACGACCTCATCGCCATTCACCTCGACCTGGCAATGAATTCGTGACAGTTTCTTATCGTGGATGCGCGCGGTGCTCGCGCGGTCGCGGCCAAAGGTCACGGCCCGGCCCGGCCGCAGAGGCACACGCTTGCCTTTCAGGCTCCCGTTCAGGCATTCCAGGAAGTATCTCATTTCCCGCGGCCCCCAGATTCACACGCTAGAGGTCTTTCACGCACCGGAAACCACAGCGCCGGCTCCGGCTGGCGCTGAGCATCGCTTCCCGCACAAAAGTCCGCGCGCTGTCCGCCGGGTCCGCGAACGACCCGCCGCGCACGATGCGGCACTCTCCCTGCGCTTCCTTTGTCGCGGGCGCAACCGTCGACGTCCAATGCCGGGCGTTGCCCGCCATGTGAACGCACCCGTACGGACTGGCGCCGCGAGGCATCGCCTTCACGGACACCAGCGCGCCAAGCCCGGTTTCCTTGACGTTGCACTTTTCCGCGTCAAACGTGTTCCCCCAAGGAAACACGTTGCCGTCAATCCCGCGGGCCGCCTTCTCCCACTCCAACTCCGTTGGCAATCGCTTCTTCTGCCAGGCCGCGTACGCCGCCGCCTCCTCGTAGGTTACCTCAACCACCGGATGGTCCGCAATCTCCTCAGGCATCTGCCCCTTGGGCCAGTGGGGCGGCGGCTTGGCGCCCGTCTCCTGAACGAACTTCCGGTAGTCGGAATTGGTCACTGGATAGATGTCAACGTAAAAGCCCGGCAGTTCCTCTTCTCTCTGGTTCTCTGGAGGTCCGCAGAGAAACTTGCCCCCGTCTACCAAGACCATGCCCGGAGGCGCGCCCAGTTCATCCAGCTTGCCGATGTACGCCTCCACCTTAGCGCCCATCCGCCCCGCTGTGCGGAAGTCCGCGCGCGCCTGCCGGAAGTTCCGGTCCGCCAAGCCGATCAACCCGTACTTCAGAAACGTTTCCGGACGGCTCTCGTCCAGGTTGCCGCGCAGCAACGCCAGCACCTCGCGCCGAGGCACGTTCTGCTCCTTGGCCACCTCGTCAATCGCCTTGCGGATCTCGACAAAAGCCTCCAGCCCACGGCGCTTCAGCTCGGCCCGCGCCGCCGCGTCCTCCTCCTCCGCGCGCTCCGTCTCCGCGCGCCGCGCCACAGGCATCGTCATCGAAAAACCCGCCGGCTCCCTCCCAGCCAGCGCCAGCCGCAGGTCCGACATCAACTCCGACGGCGTCTTGTATCGCTCTTCAGGCGTCTTAGCCAGCATCTTCAGCAGCACGTAGCAGGCCGGCTGGCTCAGCGCGGAGTTGTAGTCCTTGGGCCACGGCGGCGGGTCGTGGACGTGCTTGTGCAGGATCTCCGCCGGCGTGGCGCCGTCAAAAGGCGGCCGGCCGCAGAGCATGCGGAAAAGCGTCGCCCCCAACGAGTAGATGTCCGACGCGCTGCCGCCCGAACTCAGTCCCTGCGCCACTTCCGGCGCAAGGTAGTATGGCGTCCCCACCGCGAAGCGCCTCTTCTTGGTCGCAACCTCATCGTCAACCTCGATGGCCAAACCAAGATCGCACAGCTTCGTTGTCCTGTCCTTGGCCACCATGATGTTGCCTGGCTTCACGTCCCGGTGCACCAGCCCGAAGGAGAACGCGTGGTCCAGCCCGCGCGCCACGTCCAACGCAATCCGCAGAGCCCGCTTCTCCTCCATCACCGTCTCGCGCGTGATGATGCGGTGCACGGTTTCTCCGTCCACGAACTCCATGGCGAAGTAGTAGTACCCGTCCGCCTCGCCCGCGTCGATGCCCTGCACGATGTTCGGATGGTTCAGCTTGGCCGCGGCGCGCGCCTCCTTGAAAAAGCGCTTGATGAACGTCTTGCTCTTGGTCAGGTGCGGCGCAAGGATCTTCAGCGCGATCACACGGTCCATGCTGATCTGCCGGGCCTTGTAAACAGTCCCCATGCCCCCGCGGCCCACGCGGGAGATGATCTCAAACCCGGCGAGAACCTGCCGTTTGCCGCTGGGTCGCGGCTCCTCCGCAAGGTCCTCTTCGCTGTTCAGTTCGTGTTCGTCCGTCACGCACGCTTCCCCACAAGACGCCATAACAATGCGCGCTAATCCTCGTCAGGCAACTCGCGCAGCAAAGGACGCAAAGTCTTCAGCAACTCCCGCGCGCTGCTAGGCCGCCGCGCGGGATCGCGCTCCACGCACGACATCAACACCCGGCAGACACCGCGAGGCACGCTCGGACAGAAATCCTCCAGCGGCAAAGTCTTTATCTTGTGCGACACGAGGAAGTGCTCCCCCCCGTTAGCGTCCGGCATCAGCGTCACGACCTGGCGGCCTGAAAGCAAATAATAGAAACTGGCCCCCAAGTTGTAAAGGTCTGTCCGCCCGTCAATCCAGCCGCGCTCGACCTGTTCCGGCGCCATGTACTCCCGCGTGCCGCGAATCGTCGCCGCCCGAGTGCCCAACGCGCAACTCAGCCCAAAATCCACAACCGTCACCCGCCCACGCGGGCCAACAATCATATTCTCAGGCTTCAGATCCGCGTGCACGACGCCGTGGCTGTGCAGAAACTCCAGGACTTCAGCAACTTGCGCGAAAAAGTCCAGCATCTGACCCAGCGGGTACCGCCTCTCCCGGCGCAGGTCCGACCCTGCGACAAAATCCATAACCAACGCACGGAACTTCTGCCGAGCCAAAAGTCTCCGGGAGCGTATTAATGCCCGGGCCACCGTAAAACGCCCGGCCATAGGTCCATCCGCGGCAGACTCGCCCAAAAGGCGCAAAGTCCTATACTCGTGTTCCACGTGGACAAAGTACTTCTCGTCTTCCTTTGTCCGCGCCACGATATGCTTGACGGCCACGACCTGGCCAGTCTTCTCATGCACAGCCTTGCGGATGACGCTTCCAGCGCCTCGCCCAATGGCCTCCAGCAACTGGTACCCCGCGATCTTCGGCTTGGCCGGCGCATCCCGAGATGTTCGATTCGCGCTGCTTGACATTGACAGCGCCTCATTATAGAGCGCCACAGGTCACAGGGCAAGGGCCAGAGAATTGAGCTTGTCGCGGATAGAACCGTCTTCATCTGAGCGCCCGCGCCGCCGAGCCATCAGCGCTGTTCACAATTGACCTGACAGCCCACGTTTACCAAAGCGCGAAAAAGCCCTCGCCCCCAGAAAACCCCCAGGGAAGGGCCGCTTCTGGTTCATGACCATTTCAGGTCGCCGGATCGCCCTCATCGCTCCGAAGACAAACGCCAATTCCTCGATGGCCAAAGGTCCGAGACTATCACAGCCTGGGGAGCCAGCCCCAGCGACAGGAAGACAAAAAGGCCAAGCGCTGAAAGTCTGCTCCATCGCCAAGGCCACGCATGGAGCAGGTCTTCAGCCCTGGGAGGAACCGCGACTCTTTTCCCGGACCGCTGGCTCAGGCTGGGGTGGATTCACACCTCCGGCGCTTGCGCCCGCCGCGGAAACCTCGCAACGCAGACGCCACCCGCGCCGCCCGCAGAGATTCGGCGCGACGTATAGCTGAGACGCGCCGGTGAGGGGAGGCGCGGGGCGCACGGGGGTATCTGGGCAAGGTCCTCGCTCTGGAGGCCCTGCGCTCCCCGGGGATCGCGAGGACCCGGACGTGCCTGTGGCGCGGGTCTGGATGTCGGCGCTGCTGATGCTGGTGGTGGGGCAGCGAAGCCTGCGTCAGTTCGACGAGATGATGAAGCGCTGTCATGGCAAGGGCGCGGGCGGGCGGCCGGCCGGGGCGCCGAGCGAGCGCACGGTGCGGCGGGTCTTCGAGTGGCTGCGTCTGGACGCGCTCCGGGAACTGGTGAAGGTCATGACGCGGACGTTGCGGCGCAACAAGACGCCGCTGGCGGCGGCCGGCGCGCGGGGGCTGGTGGCGGTGGCCATTGACGGCAAGGAGGTCTTCGCCAGCGGCCTGCGCAAGTGCGAGGACTGCCTGGAACGCACGGTGTGGACCGTGGACCGCAAGACGGGGGAGAAGCGCTCTCACACGGAGTACTACCACCGCGTGGCCGTGTGCTTTCTCATCGATTGCCTGATCCCTCTCCTGCTGGACGTGGAGATGGTCCGGCCCGGAGAGGGGGAATTGGCGGCCGGCCGGCGGCTGCTGCGGCGCGTGCTCAAGAACCACCCGCGGCTCTTCGACGTGGTGAGCGCGGACGCGCTCTATGGGGACAAAGAGTTCCTCCAGATGATCCTCAAGGCGCGCAAGCGCTTCGTGGTGACGCTCAAGGACGACCGGCGGGACGCCTATGACGAGGCCGACCGGTTGCGCAAGCTTGTCGAACCCGCGACCTGGGGCGACAGAGACCGGAAGTGCAGGGTTTGGGACATTCCGGACATCCGGCCCTGGTGGAAAGCCCCCGGCGTCCGGTTGCGCGTCGTCTGGAGCGACGAGAAGGTCCGCCAGCCCGCGCCGGGGCGGCGCCGGCGGGGCGAGAGCGCATGGGTCGATTCCACGTGGGTCTGGCTCACCGACATCCCCTCCTCCCTCGGCCCCGCGCGATTGATCTGGCGTTTTGGACACCGCCGCTGGCACATCGAGAACCGCTGCTTCCACGAGGGCGTCCGGGAGTGGGGGTTCGACCACTGCTTCCACCACCATCCCAACGCCATCTGCGCCTTCTTGATGACGATGAGCGTGGCCATGATCCTGGTCCACACCTTTCTGAAGCGCAACCTCAAAGAGGCGCTTCGCAAGCTCTACACCATTGCCACCCTCCGGGCCGACTTCCTGGGCGACTTCGGCCGAGGCTTCTCCTGGGCCGAATGGGTCAGGGGCCTCTCCGCGAACGGGCCCTAAACCGTCCACCGCCTCCCTCCTCGACGCCCCCGTGTCGTGTCCCCGCCCGCGCTCTGTCCACACCCCGGAAAACGGGCTCTCCAGCCCCTCCGAAAATGCCCCTCCTTCCCGCTCAAGCGCCTTTTCGCCCCCTTGGGCACTCCGCACGGTCCCTACGGCCTCTCCGCCATTCTGTCGTGCCGAATCTCTGCGCCTGGCGTCGCTCGCTTGCGGGTTGAAGGGTGATCGTGGTACGCTTAATGTTCCGTGCCCGCGGGCTTTCCGCCATCCTCCCTGCGTCTTCCTCCTCAAGGACCTCCTCATGCTCGGTCTTTTGCGATTCGAGCCCATCCTGTTGGAGAAGGTGTGGGGCGGCGAGCGGCTGCGGGACTTGGCGGGCAAGGCGGTCCCGGCCGGCGCGCGAGTCGGCGAGTCGTGGGAGCTTTCGGACCGGCCCGGCGCGGAGAGCCGCGTGGCCGAAGGCCCGGCCCAGGGCCGCACGCTGCGCCAACTGCTGGAAGAGCATGGCCGGGACATCTACGGCGCCGCCAAGCCGCAGAAGAACGGGCGCTTCCCGCTGCTCATCAAGTTCATCGAAGCGGCTCAGCCGCTGTCCGCGCAGGTTCACCCGGACGACGCGCGTTGCGAGCGCGACGGCCTGGCCGACTTGGGCAAGACGGAATGCTGGTACCTGCTGGCGCCGCCGGAGCGCGGTGTGCAGATCGGCCTCAAGCCAGGAGCCAGCCGCGAGCGGCTGCGGGCCGCGCTGCGGGCGGGACGCGTGGAGGAATGGCTGCGCTACGAGCCCGCCGGCGCGGGCGACATGGTCTTCTGCCCGGCGGGCACCGCGCACGCCGCCATGCCGCCCATGGTCTTTGTCGAGATTCAGCAGAACTCGGACGTGACCTACCGGCTCTATGACTGGGGCCGCGTGGGGCTGGACGGCAAGCCGCGCGAATTGCACGTGGACCAGGCTCTCGAAGCCATCCAGTTCGGCGCGGCAGAACAGAGCTACGTGACGCGCGCTTCGGACGAGCCGTTTCAGCGCATGGTGGATTGCGACAAATTCACCGTGGACAGGCGCCGTCTGTCCAGGGGCATGGCCACGGTGAATACGGAGGGGCGTTTTGTGGTGGCGGTGGCGGTGGCGGGCGCGGGAGAGATCGCCGGCCCAGATGGCGCGGCGGTCCGGTTCCGCGCGGGCGATACGGTCTTGCTGCCCGCGGCGATGGACGAAGCTACGGTTCGCGCCGGGACGGCGCTGGCGTGGCTGGAGGCGCGGGCAAAGGTTTGATGGCTGCGCCGGGAGGCGCTGAACGTTAGAAGGCGGAGGAACGGCCCTGGCGTCCCGGCCAGGCCGCGGTTCCCGCGCAAGATGGTTAGTGGAGTCTGACCAACGGAATGGCACAGATGCGGCTGCAAAAGGCGCTGTCGCAGGCGGGCGTGGCTTCGAGACGTCATTGTGAAGAAATCATCGCCGCCGGCCGCGTCACCGTGGACGGCGTGGCCGTGACGCGGATGGGCCTCAAGGTAGACCCGGACGCGCAGGAAATCTGCGTCGACGGCCAGCGCGTGCGCAAGCTGGAACGAGTCTACTTCCTTCTGAACAAGTCCAGGGGCACGGTCTGCACGTGCGACGACCCCCAGGGCCGGCCTCTGGCCGTGGACCTCATCCAGGGCGCGCCGCCGGGCATCTTCACCGTCGGACGCCTGGACTCGGAAACCGAAGGCCTCATCGTCGTGACCAACGACGGCGGCCTGGCCCACCACATGGCCCACCCCAGCTTCGGCATGACCAAGGTCTACCACGCCCGCGTGCGCGGCGTTGTAGACAAGGCGTCCCTCGAAGCCATGACCGAAGGGATCATGGTGGATGACGTGCTTTGCCGAGCCGAAGACGCGAGGCTTCTCTCTCAGGACGGTGATTCCTCGATGGTCGAGGTGGTGATGACCGAAGGCCGCAAGCGCGAGGTGCGGCACATGCTGCGCGAGGTGGGCCACCCCGTGGAGTATCTGGCGCGCGTGGCCATCGGGCCGATCAGCGACAAAGACCTGCGCCCAGGACAGTGGCGGGTTCTCACCCCGGAAGAAGTGCGGATGCTCTGGGATTTTCCCTCCGCGGACGCGAACGACGGCGGCGCCGAGGCGGACAAGGCGCCCCGCGCGAAGCGCCGAGCTGAGGCGACCCGCGAAGAGCGCGTCCGCCGGATGCTGGAGGAGCCGGCGGAGGCCGGCGACCCCGAAGAGGAGCCTGATCTCAACGTTGAGCCCGGCGAGGGCGGCGATGACGAGGAGAGAATCTGGGGCGACCAGGACGACCTCGATGAACTGGACGGCGACGAGGAAGACGACGACGAAGGCGAGGAGACCGCGCAGAGCTTGCGCGAGAAGTTCCTGAACAGACCTAGGCCAGAGGCCACGCCTCGCAGCAAACGTCCTCGCGACGTGAGAGTGTGGGTGGCGGACGAGGCCCAAAAAGGCGAGCGCGGCGCTGACGCTGGCCCTGGCGGCCGCGAGAGACGCGCCGCCGGGCAAGGCAGAGACAGCTCCGAATATCGCAAGCCCCGGGGACCGCGCCCCTATCGCGGCGACGGACCGCATCGCGGCGAGTCCCGCGGCAAGCGGCCTCATCAGGCCGGCCTAGGCCTCTACGGCGGTCGTCCGAGGTTTGAGGATAGCGAGGACGGCGGGCGGCGGCCGCGCCAGGGCGGCTATAGCGGCCGCGCGCGGTCTGACGATCGAGAAGGCGGTGATCGCCGCGAGTTCCGCGGCCGACCGCCTTATCGCGGCGACCACGGCGAATCCCAGGGCCGTCCTTCCTATCGCGGCGAGCGTTCCGAGGGCGGCGAAGGCCGTCCGTTCAGCGGCCGGCGCCCGTATCAGGGCGGCCAAGGCGGCTATGGCGGCCGCGGCCGGTTTGAGAACAGAAAAGGAGACGAGCGGCGCGAGTCCCGCGGCCGACCGCCTTATCGCGGCGACCGCGGCGAATCCCAGGGCCGTCCTTCCTATCGCGGCGAGCGTTCCGAAGGCGGCGAAGGCCGTCCGTTCAGCGGCCGGCGCCCGTATCAGGGCGGTCAAGGCGGCTATGGTGGCCGCGGCCGGTTTGAAGACAGAGAAGGAGGCGAGCGGCGCGAGTCCCGCGGCCGGCCGCCGTTCGGCGGTCCTAGACCCTCGGGCGGCGCGCGCCCATCCCGCGGCAAGCCAGGCGGCTTCAAGTCCAAGTTCGGCGGCAAGCCGGGCGCGCCTGGCAAAGGCGGCAAGCCCCGCGAAGACGGCGACCAAGAATGGTGATCTCAAACGCGGCCGATGGTGGTCCGGCCGCGAGGGCAAACGATCGAGGACGATGTCATGACGCAGCTTGAACTGGCGCGGCAAGGCAAAATAACCGAGGCCATGGAGCAGGTGGCCCGCGATGAGGGCGTGGCCGCGGAAGTGATCCGCCAGCGGATCGCCGCGGGCCGGCTGGTCATTCCCCTCAACCGCAGACGCAAGGCCCAGCGCGTGTGCGGCGTGGGCGAAGGCCTCAGGACCAAGGTCAACGCCAACATCGGCGCTTCGCACGATTACCCCGACGCGGACGCGGAACTCAAGAAGCTGACCTCGGCCGTGGACGCGGGCGCGGACGCGGTGATGGACCTTTCCACCGGCGGCGACATCACCGCCATTCGCCAGCGCATTCTCGAAGCCTCCCCCATCGGCGTGGGGACCGTGCCCATCTACCAGGCCGCTGTCACCGCCGCGCGCGAAAAGGGCGGCATCCGGCAGATGACGGCCAAGGACATGCTCGACAGCGTGCGCCTGCACTGCGAGCAAGGCGTGGACTTCGTCACGATTCACTGCGGCATCACCCGCGACGTCGCGCGCCTGGCCAAGGAATCGGAGCGCGTGTGCGGCGTGGTCAGCCGGGGCGGCGCGTTCCTGGTGGATTGGGTGACGCACCACAAGGCCGAGAACCCCTTCTACCAGCGCTTCGACGAGATCATCGACATGGCCAAGGAGTTCGATGTGACGCTGAGCCTTGGCGACGGCATGAGGCCCGGCGCCCAGGCCGACGCGTTCGACCGGCTCCAAGTCGAGGAGTTGAGCGTCATGGCCGGGCTGTGCGCGCGGGCGCAGGCCGCTGGCGCGCAGGTCATGATCGAGGGCCCTGGCCACGTGCCGCTGAATCAAGTCGCCTCGCACGTGCAGCTGCAAAAGGCCCTGTGCAAGGGCGCGCCGTTCTATGTCCTGGGTCCCATCGTCACCGACGTAGCGCCTGGTTACGACCACATCACGTCCGCCATCGGCGGCGCCATTGCCGCGGCGGCGGGCGCGGACTTCCTCTGCTACGTCACGCCCGCCGAGCACCTGGGCCTGCCCGACCCCTCGCACGTGCGCGACGGCGTCATCGCCGCGCGCATCGCGGCCCACGCGGCCGACATCGCCAAGGGCGTGCCCGGCGCGGCCGAATGGGACCGCAAGATGTCCGTGCTGCGCCGGCGGCGGGACTGGCCGGGGCAGCTCAAACTGGCCATGGACCCCCGCCGCGCCGCGGCCCTGCGCGAGACGCGCAACGTCGGCAACCCGGAAACGTGCAGCATGTGCGGCCAGTACTGCGTGTTCAAGGTCGAGGACGAGAGCGGCGACGGGGGCAAGGCCAAGCCGGAATGCCCGAAGTCGAAGGCCAAGGGCTGAACGGACGCATCCTGAAAAACGCAGCGAACGCGCCGCCTGTGAAGGCGCCGCTCAGCGCCCCGCGCGCATCTCCGCCACGGACTCCACCACCGCGTCCGCCATGTATTTCACCTGCGCCCGCGTCAGGCCGTACAGCGGCAGGTGCGTGAACTGGTGGTTGAAGACCCGCTCCGTGTTGGGGCAGCTCTTCTCGATGGACTCGGTGTCGTAGCCGAGCTGGCGCATCACGCTGAACTTGTAGAGCGGGCCGAAGTGCGGGATGTTCGTCACGCCCCGCTCCGTCAGCTTCCGCTTCAGGACCTGCACGTCCGCGCCCACCTTTTCGTGATCCACGCGCAGCAGGTACAGGTGGTGCGTGCTCTGGACCGTGCGGCTGTCCAGCGGCGGCGTCAGCACGCCCGGCGCCTTGGCCAGGCGGGCGTTCAGATACTCCGCTGCTTTGCGCCGCGCGGCGATGATCCTAGGCAGCCGCTTCATCTGCTCGCGCAACACCAGCGCCTGGATCTCCGTGGACGAGGAGTTGTTGCACGCGAACGGCCCGTACTTGCCCTCCACGGCAATGACGTCATAGAGCCAGTTCTTGATCTTCCTGGACAGGTCCACGCCCAGAAACCGCGTCTGGTTGAACTGCGCGCCCACGGGCAGGTCCGTGCACAGAATGCCGCCTTCGCCGAAGGAGGTGATGTTCTTCACCTCGTGGAAGCTGAACGCGCCAAAGTGGCCGATAGAGCCGAGCTGCTTGCCCTTATACAAGCCGCCGAACGCGTGGGCCGCGTCCTCGATCACCAGCAGGTCGTGCTTTTTGGCCAGGGCCATGATCGGGTCCATGTCCACCGGGTACCCGCCGATGTGCACGGGGATGATGACCTTGGTCTTCTTGGTGATCTTGCGCGCCACGTCCTTGGGATCCATGTTCACGGTCGCCGGGTCGACATCGGCCAGCACGACCTTGGCGCCGATGGCCAGGGGATAGGCGATCGTGGCGATGAAGGTGATCGCGGGCGCGATGACCTCGTCGCCGGGCTGGAGGTTCGCATAGCGGTAGGCGATCTCGAAGCCCGCGGTCGCGTTGGTCACGAAGCTCGCGTACTTCGTTTTCAGGAAGGCGGCGGCCTCCTTCTCAAGCGCCGTCACCTGGCGGCCCAGCGACAGCTTCGTGGCGCGCCCGGCGCAGCGGGCCAAGGCCGCGATGTCCTGGCGAACCTGCCGCAGGGCGCGGCGGTACTCGTCCGCCTGCCCCTCGCCGGGCGGCAGCAAGAACTCCACCACCTTCTGCGCTTCGGCGGCCTGCAGCGATTCGCCCACCGCCATCCAAGGCACGCGCGAGGGACCGGTGGAGTAGCGAAAATCGGAAGCGGCTGGCTTCGACTTAGCCATGGCGGTATCTCCTGATCTGGCTTGACGTCCCCGGCGTTCGTGCAGCCACGGACTCCAGGCGCGAAATCGCCAGCCTTGTCGGGAACCATCGAGGGTAACTCCGAGCGCTTGAGTTTACACCACGAGGGACCCTCCCGCAACTGAGGCGCGCTTCCGGAGCGAAGTCTCCTGCGGATCCATTTGCGTTGTTCACACATGACTTGGCGGCAAGCCGCTTGGAGAAGGGGAAAGAAGAAAAACCAGCGGGACCGGCTGCGGAGCCTGGCGCAGACGGCCAAGGTGATCCTCGACCCGGATGGCGCACTGCGCGAAATCACCCGCGCCATAAACTCCGTGCCCGCGCCACAACCAAGCCGAGCCGCGCGGTGAGGACCAGCCCCCGTCTCCCCTCAGACGGCCGCCTTCTTGCCCCGCCGCATCCACCGTGCTATACGTGGCTGTCCGTCCAGAGAACCTGACAGCCTTGGGAATGGAGGGTTGCCCGTGAACACCCCGATGCGCTTGGCCCTTGTTCTGGCCGCCGCCCTGGCCGCCGCTGCCTCCGCCGCGCCGCTCTTGCGGGACATCGCCTTCCGCCCCATGACCAGCGAAGCGCGCGAAACCTTCTTCGTCCCCCGCGTCACCGCGCCGCCCAACCTCGACGGCTCGCTCGACGACGCCGCGTGGAAGAGCGCCTTCTCCTCCGACCGCTTCACCGTCAACCTCGGCCAGCCCGCGGCCAACAAGACGCGCATGTGGATGGCCTTTGACAAGGACAACCTCTACCTCGCTTTCCAGTGCGCTGTGACGCCGGGCAAACTCAAGACCACCTTCCCCAAGGACTACAACGGCGACGGGGTCTGGGGCGACGAATGCCTCGACTTCAAAATCAGCGCCGACGGCCTGCGCCACGTTCAGCAGTTCCTCGTCACCCCTGCCGGCGCCTACTGCGCCATCCGCGACAGCGACGCCAAATGGAACGCGCCATGGAAGCGCGCCGCCAGAGTCCAGGGCGACGCCTACGTCATCGAGCTGGCCATCCCACTTAGAACCCTGGGCGTGTCGGCCCTCCAGCCCGGCCTGCCGCTGCTCGCCTCGTTCAACCGCGCCGACCGCTCCAGCGGCCAGCTCCCCGCCTTTTCCGAACCCTACGGCGACATGGACAAGGCCGCCCAGTTCGTCCTGGGCACGGAACAAGAGTACCGCGCCCTGCTCGATTCCGGCGTCCTCACCCGCGACGTCGCGGCCGCGCTCTATCTCGACCGCGACCAGTACCCCTCATTCGAGACCTCGGCCACGGGCCGCGTCCAGCTCCGCAGCGTTCAGGCCGGGGGCAAGATGAAGGACACCGCCGCCATCGTCCTGTCCCTGCTCAAGGACGGCAAGGAGATCAACTCCCAGCGCGTCAGCCCCGTCAAGTCGCCCAAGCTGGATTTCGATCTGCCCCTGGCCGGCCTGGCGCCGGGCGCGTACGTCCTGGAAGCCAAAGTCCTCGACGGCGCCGAAGTCCTCACCTCGCAGCGCCGCGAGTTCCTCGTCAACAAGGCGCAGGCGGTCCAATCCGGCCGCATCGCCCTCACCGTGCCGCCGGCCCCAACGCATCTGCCCGCCTGGCCCCTGACGTTCGGCGTGCCCTTTGCCTGGGGCGCGCTCGAATCGGCCGACAACGTCAAACTGCTCGACAGCCAAGGCCGCGAAATCCCCATTCAGGCCAAGGTGACCGCCCGCTGGTCGCGCAGAGGCAGTGTGCGGTGGCTGCTGATCGACTGCATCCTGCCCGCCGACACGCAATCGCGCAGCCTCGCCCTGGTCTACGGCCCGGACGTCCGCCGCGCCGCCGCCACGGACATGAAGGTGGAAGAGAGCAAGGACGCGGTCACCGTGACCAACCTGCCGCTCAAGCTCCTCTTCCCGCGCCAGAACACGCCGGGCCTGGGCGAAGCGTGGCTGGACGCTGACGGCGACGGCGCCTTTGGCCCCAAGGAAAAGCTCTACGTCGCCGCCAAGACCCACGGCCCGCTCATGGTGGACGAGGCCGGCGTGGAGTATTACGGCGCGCTGTTTGGCAAACCCGAAGTCGTCGTGGAAGACCAGGGCCCGATCAAAACGGTGGTGCGCGTGTCCGGATGGCACGCCTCCAAGGACGGCAAGCCCCTCGGCCAGTTCATCTTGCGCTATGCCGCCTATCGCGGC
Organism: uncultured Planctomycetota bacterium; assembly: GCA_964470775.1. Lineage (GTDB taxonomy): Bacteria > Planctomycetota > Brocadiia > CAIUPP01 > CAYYEE01 > CAYYEE01. The sequence goes on from CAYYEE010000013.1 coordinate 16,490, forward strand.
CTGCCTTATGTGCGGCTCCACCACACCTTTGTCATCACCGAAAGCACCAACAAGGCCACGGCCGGCATCGAGAAAGAAACCCGGTACCGCAACATCGCCATGGGCCTGCCCGTGCGCTGCATGGAGGCGTACTTCGGGACGCCGCGCGTCCATTTCGCGCGCGTCGCGGGCCAAGACGCCGCCTCGTGGATGTTCCAGCGCGACGACCTCATGTGCAAGGTCTACAAGAACGGCAAGTTCGCCGATGAATGCGAAAAGAGCGAAGGCTGGACCACCGCCGGCTCTCCCGGCGCGTTCCTCACCGTGGCGGTCAAGGACTTCTGGCAGAACTTCCCCAAGGAAATCGAGGCGCAGCCGGACCGCCTGAACGTCCACTTCTGGCCGCGCCACGGAGAAGACCCCATCCGCACCGGCGCCAACCTCAGCATCGAAAACTCCTACCAGATGTGGTTCGCCCACGAGGGCAAGGTGCTGGACTTCAAAGTGCCCGATGAGGTCCTGGAGTTCGTCAAGCGCGACTCGGAGCACTACAACTACCCCGGCGCAAAGACCAGCAACGCCATTGGCCTGGCCAAGACGCACGAAATGCTGCTCTACTTCCACGCCGCGGACTGGGAGACCGCCCGCGCGCGTTCCACGGCGCTGGCTTTCCAGGCCAACCTCACCGCCATGGCGGACCCGGCGCACGTCTGCGCCACGGGGGTCTTCGGCCAGATGCTCCCGCGCAGCCCAGAAAAGTTCGCCAAGGTGGAATCCGCCATCGACGCCTGCATCCGCAGCATCTTCCGCGACAGCATCAACGACCGCGACTATGGCATGTTCAACTTCGGCGACGCCCACCACAACTGGGACTGGCAGAGCCGCCGCTGGAACCTGCACCGCATCTGGCGCAACACCCACCACGGCTGGACCCGCTGGCCCTGGCTCCAATACGCCCGCTCCGGCCGCAAGGACCTCTTCGACTGGGCCGACCGCAACGCGCGCCACGTGGCCGACATTGACCACTGCCACTACGCCACCAAGGAGTTCATCGGCCTGCCCTGGCCCAAAGGCAAATGCGTGGGCGGCATCTGCGACTACAAAGGCTACGTCCACTGGAACTCGGGCAACCGCCTCTGCTACAACTCCGCCGCCGACGCCATCCTGGATCACTACTACTTCACCGGCGACATGCGCAGCTACACCACGGCCATGGAGTTCGGCGGCGCCCTCATCGCCGACGGCAAGGCCATGGCCCACCGCGAAGGCTCCGGCCGCGTCACCAGCGCCATCGCCCTCTACATCAACACCTGGGACAACGACTACCTCGACTTCATCGACCGCACCATCAACGCCCTGCTCGCCACCCAGCGCGAAGACGGCAGCTTCCCCCAGTGGGAGAACTTCGCCCCCTTCCTACAGCGCTACGTGGACCTCACCGCCAGCCGGCGCGGCATGGCCGCCATGGCGCGCTGGTCAGGCTTCGACAACGCCGGCCAGGCCATCCCCAAGCTCTACGGATCGCGCATCACCCCCAGCGCCCACGCCTATCTCTACACCGGCGACGAAAAGTACCTGCGCTACGCGGCCACGCAGGTCGAGGAGGCCGTCAACAACGTGTATGAAGGCGACGACCCGCGCTACCAAGACACCTTCATCCACGGCCACAGCAACCTGGACCAGTCGTACTTCTTGCAGGAAGCGCCGTATTACCTCATGGCCCTGTCGCGCCTGGGCCACATGCCCAGGCTCCTCGAACCGCCCACCACCTCCATCCGTTCCCACGCCAGGGAGAAGATCGACGGCAAGGAGTGGTACGTCTTCACCGCGCGCCTGCGCCGCGACACCGACGCGGAGATGACCGTGCCCCTGCGCCTGAGCGGCTACAAGGAGACGCCCTTCCGCGCCGAGCTGACAGCCGTGGGCGGCGGCCAGCCCGTGGTCGTCGAAGGCGCCACGCCCAAGCACACCAACGCCATCCAGTTCGACCTCAAGATCCCCGGCGGCGCCCAACGCGAGTTCATCCTGCGCGTCATGTCCGGCCAGAACTTCCACACCCGCCTGCCGCTGAGCGACTCGCCCGACCTCAAGGAAGTCTACCCCATCCTGAGCGGCGGCTCGTGGGTCGGCGGCAAGCCCGGCGTCTACTTTGTCGCGCCCCAAGGCGCCAAACGCGTTACGTTTGAGTACAACGGCCGCGCGTGGCCGCTCAAAGCCCAGATCATCGACCCTGCCGGCAAGCCCGTGGACGAAGACGTGTGGATCGGCTCCAACACCCTCTACTCTCCCACCCGCCGCCTCACCGCCGAACTTGGCGGCGTCCGCGAGGGCTGGATGTTCCTCGTCTCCGGCTATGGACAGGCCGGGCTCATGTCCGCAACGTTCGAACCCCAAGCCGGCCGCCCCTTCTACTTCTCCTTCGACAAGGCCAAACTGTTTGAACCCAGCAAGTGAGGCCTGACGCGGGTTAAGGAGACCAGCGGATAAAGGGGGCAACTGGGGCAAGCCAATAGCCGGTCACGGCGGGCGCCAACCGCGTTGAGCGCCTGCCAAACCCCTCGCATGCCCCAAGGCGCCCCATGCCGTCCCAAGCCCCGTCACCCGTTCCCCAGCGCCAGAGCCCTCCTCGCCTGGGCCACGTCCCTGGCCATCTGCTCCTTGAGCGCCTCGGCCGAGGGGAACACGCGCTCCTCGCGGAGACGCTTGAGGAAGCGGACCTCCAGTTCCTGGCCGTATAGGTCGCCGCTGAAGTCGAGCAGGTGCGCCTCCACCAGGGGCTCAGCGTCGAGATAGGCCAGGCCGTGGGGCGCGAACGTGGGCCGCCGGCCGATGTTCACCACCGCGTCGTGCTCGCGGCCGGACGCCTGCGCTTTGCCCGCGTAAACACCCTCGGGCAACTGGAGTTCATGATGGAGATCGAGGTTCGCCGTGGGGCAGCCCAGTGTCCGGCCCTTGCCCTGGCCGCGAACCACCGTGCCCAGCGCGCTCACCGGCCGGCCCAGCATGGCCGCGGCGCGTTCCAGCCAGCCCGCCTTGATGGCCGAGCGCACGGCCGTGCTGCTCACGACCTCGCCCGCCACGCGCACCGCCGGCGCCACGCGCACTTCCAGCCCCAGCTCTCCGCCCATCCGCCGCGCCAGGGCCGCGTCGCCCAGACCTCCGCGTCCGAAACGCTGATCGTGGCCTAGCGCCAGCCCGCGCGCGCCCAGCCGTTCGCACAGAACCTGCCGCAGGAAATCCTCGGCGGACATGGCCGCAAGGCGTTCGTCGAAATTGAGCACCAGCGCCAGCCCCACGCCCAGCCCCTCGAACAAACGCAGCCGGTGGCGCAGGGAGGTGATGCACGGCGGCCGCGTCCCCTCCAGCGCCAGTTGCGGATGGCGCTGGAACGTCACCACGACGGGCGTCCCGCCGCGCTGCGCCGCCCACTCGACCACCATGCGCAGCAGGCTCTGGTGACCGACGTGTACGCCGTCAAACACGCCGATGGCGGCGTACGCTCCACCTCGAGCCAGCGACGCCGACGCGCCTTCGAGACCGAAAACCGTTTGCATCGCGCCCGATCACTTGACCAGGTCGGACCACATCTCCAGGGAAGCCAGGCCTTTGCGGGCCGTGTTCGAAGGCTTGGCGCGCGACACGAGGTCCGCCTGCCACATGGCGAACTCGGCGCGGCTCTTGTCATAGACCAGTCTCGGGTATTGCGCCTGGCCCGCGGCCGCGTACTCCGACGGCCCGGGCCGCTCCATGTCCACCACTTCCAGCGCATAGGCGCCCGGCGCGCCGCCCGAAGGCTCCAAATACACGCCCGGCGTCTTGAACTTGAGCGCAAAGGCCGCGTCCGCCAGCCCCGCGTCGTTGCCGCCGGCCACGGCGACCCCTTTATCCAAGCTGAACATTTGGCCGCGGAAGTTCATCGGCCTGCGGAAGAACCCGCTTTCGCCCACAACAACACGCTTGGGTTCGGCGGGCTTGGCTTCGGCCGTCTTCTGCGCGTCGTCGGCGCCGGCCGGCTTGGCCTCAGCGGTCTTCTTCTCCTCAGCCGGCGCCGCCTTGGCGGCCAGCGCGTCCACCTTGGCCTTGATCTCCGCCAGCACTGCGTCAAAGCCATTCTTGCCCTGCTTGGCCACGGCGCTGTCCACGATGTTCGCGGCCAGGGTCACGGCCTTGTTGCGCTTCACGTCCGCAATCACCTTGTCCCGGACTTCGTCCAAGGGCGCGGGCGCGGCCAGTTGCACGTCCGTCACCTGATAGATCACAAGCCCCTCGTCCGCTTCCGCGTCATAGCGCGGCTGGTACTTGACGCTTTCGGTGTTGCGGAACGCGTACTGGCGAATCTTGCGGGTGGCGTCCGAACCTGGCAGAATCCTCGGCAAATCCTCCGCGCCAAACCAGTCCGTCTCGCGATACTTCAGCTTCATCGTGGCCGCAAGCTTCTTGAAGTCCACAATCGGTTCTACGGTGGAGCCGAAAGGCACATCGCGCAGCCGGTCAATCTCGGCCGCGGCCTTCTTGCGGATTTCCTCAGCCGCGGCGCGCGCCTTTTCGCGGCGGATCTCCTTCTCAATCTGCTCGCGGACTTCGGCGAATGGCCGGTACTTGGGACCCTCGTCCTTCTTCTCCGCCGGCTTCTCGGCGGCCTTTTCCGCGGCGGCTTTGTCCGCGGGCTCATCGGCGGGCTTGTCCGCCGGCTTGGCTTCCGTCGCGTCCGCCTTGGGCTCTTCGGCCTTGGGCGTCTCGGGCGCGGCCTTTTCGTCCGTCTTCTTCTCCGTCTCGGGCAGACGATAGCTTTCCTTGTTGGCGTCGTAACGCTTCTGCGCCTCTTCCTCGGTGACGGCGATGTCCTTCTCCAGGGCGGCCACGTCCACCAGCAGGTACTCCATCTTGATCTTCTCGCGCTTGCGATAGCCGGCCCCGTTGGGCGCCTCGTCCGCGAACTTCAGCTTGCCCGTCTCATACTGGCTCGCGATCTCGTCCTTGGTGGGCGGATCCACAAGTGGCTCCAACTGCTTGGCGTCCACAAAGGCATAGCGGATCTTCGCCCTCGAGTTGGTCCACGACCACCAGCGCCACGCCTCGGGCGTAGACATCACCGTGGCCATCTGTACGTCCATCAATGCCTTGCGCCCGAGGATGTACTCCTTCAGGGCGACTTCGAAGTCGCTCACGGTCACGCCATAGCGGCCGAGCATCCGCACATAGGCCTCGCCGTCGAACGCGCCCTGGCCTTGCGAAAACCAGCCGTTCCTGTAGCTCTCCACCTCTTCATCCGAAACCACCAGCCCTCGGCGCTCCGCTTCCCGCGCCAGCATCACCGTTTCCCAAGCCAGGCCATACAGCTTGTTGCGGTCGTTGCCCACGCTCTGAGGGGCGATGATCTGCAAGCCCTTCATCAGGCGGTTCAGCGTCCACCCGCTCACACTCTCCCCGAACACGGACCCGCCGACCGCGGGGGAGCCCACCAAAAGCTGGCTCAGCGGCCCCTCCACGATCCAGATCACCATGATCAGCGCGCAAAGGACCGCCAGCATCTTCTTCTGATGCGTCCGCATCCACCGGGTCAGCGCGGTGGCCATAGGTTCCACTCCATGCAAGGATTGAGCGCGACGCGCACACGCCGCCGCGGAAAGCCGACATTATATCTGCCCCCCCTCTTAGACTCAACTGCGACGAGGCGTGAGGGCATTGCGCTGTGGCCGTTTTGGACTTCGGCTTGTGGCCTCGGCCTCGATCCCAGGCCCAAGAACGGCCGATACCGACGCCGATGTCGCTGCGTCACTTGCGGACAGGGCAAATGGCTCGCGTCTGCGGGAAATCCGGTCATGGCCAGGTCGCGGGAAAGGCCGGCTCAGGACGCAACTTCTCCCGGCGCGCCGCCCAACGCTGTTCCTTCAGCTTGACGCCCGCCCTCCTAGCGCCTATTCTATATCCTGTGGATTGTCCGCTGTTCGCGGCGCGAAGCCTTCCCGTGCGGCGTTCGGGCCCCCGGTGCGGGGGCCTTTCGCATCTTGGGGGCTGCCGCGGACCGCGCGAAAGGAGAGCCATGCCATGCCCAGCCTAGTTGTCTATGACTCCACCCTGCGCGACGGCGCGCAGATGGAGAACGTGGCCTTCTCCCTCGAAGACAAGCTCAACATCGCCGAGCGCCTCGACCGCATCGGCATCCACTACATCGAAGGCGGCTACGCCACCAGCAATCCCAAGGACATGGGTTTCTTCAAGGAGATCAAGGGGCGCCGCCTCCGCCGGGCCAAGATCGCCGCGTTCGGCAACACCCGCCGCGCCAAGAACAAGGCCGAAGACGACCCCAGCCTCCTGGCCATCCTGGCCGCCGGCGCGCCCACGGCCACCCTTGTCGGCAAGAGCTGGGACCTCCACATCCGCAACGTGCTGCGTGTCACGCCCGAAGACAACGCCCGCATGATCGCCGACTCGGTCCGCTTCCTCAAAGCCAAGGGGCTCGAGGTCATCTACGACGCCGAGCACTTTTTTGACGGGTACAAGGCCAACGCCGAGATCGCGATGCAGATGATCGCCGCGGCGGCGGAGGCCGGCGCCGACGCGCTGGTCCTGTGCGACACCAACGGCGGCTCCCTGCCCCACCAGGTGGCCGACATCATGACCGCGGTCCTGCGCCAGACCTCCACGCCGGTCGGCTTCCACGGCCACAACGACACAGGCTGCGCCGTGGCCAACACCCTCGCCGCGGTCCGCGCCGGCGCAAAGCACGTCCAGGGCTGCTTCAACGGCTTTGGCGAGCGCTGCGGCAACGCCGACCTCTGCTCGCTCATCGCCAACCTTCAGATCAAGCTCGGCTTCGAAATCCTCACCCCCGCGGACCTAGCGCTTCTCACCGAGACCTCCCGCTTCATCTACGAAGCCGCCAACATGCCGTTCTTCGACGGGCAGCCCTTTGTGGGCCGCAGCGCCTTTGCCCACAAAGGCGGCCTGCACGTCGACGCCATGCTCAAGAACTCCACCACCTACGAGCATATCCCGCCCGAGACCGTGGGCAACCGCCGCCGCATCCTGGTCAGCGAGCTCTCCGGCAGCGCCACCATCAGCCACAAGCTCGAGCAGCTCCACGTCCCCGCCGACAAGGAGCTCCGCCAGAAGATCCTCGCCGAAGTCCAGAACCTGGAGAACCGCGGCTACCAGTTCGAGATGGCCGAGGGGTCCTTCAAGCTCCTGGTCCGCCGCATGATGGGCCTGGAGAAACGCCTCTTCGAGCTCAAGGGCTTCCGCGTCATCGTCGAGAAGCGCGGCCACCACGCCAAGCCCATCACCGAGGCCACGGTCAAGGTGCTCGTCGGCGACCGCGAAGAGCTCTCCGCCAGCGAAGGCGACGGCCCGGTCAACGCGCTCGACGGCGCGCTGCGCAAATCGCTCGAGGGCTTTTTCCCCGCCATCAGCCAGGTCCGCCTCGTGGACTACAAGGTCCGCGTCATCAACGCCAAGGCCGGCACCGCCGCGCGCGTGCTCGTGTTTATCGAGTCGCGCGACAACGACGAGACCTGGGGAACGGTCGGCGTGTCCGAGAACTTGATCGAGGCGAGCTGGCAGGCCCTGGTGGACAGCATTGACTTCAAGCTCCTGAAGGAACAAGAAGCGGGACGCCTGGCCGCCCCAGCCTTTGCCGGAAGCCCGCAGCGCTGACCCCCCTTGCCAAAGACAGGACCTATCACCACATGACCGGCGCCCACCCCCCTTCCCGAGACGCTATCTTTGACCCCGGCGAAGAACTCAGCCCCCGCTACGAACCCAAGGCCGTTGAGGACCGCGTCTACTACTTCTGGGAGAGCAACGGCTTCTTCCACACCGAGCCTGGCGCCGGAGAGCCCTACACCATCGTCATCCCGCCGCCCAACGTCACCGGCGCCCTGCACATGGGCCATGCCCTCAACAACACCCTCCAGGACATCCTCATCCGCTGGCGCCGCATGACCGGCCGCAACACCCTCTGGATGCCCGGAACCGACCACGCCGGCATCGCCACCCAGAACGTCGTGGAGCGATCCCTGGCCGCCGAAGGCAAGCGCCGCCATGATCTGGGCCGCGAGAAGTTCGTCGAAGCCGTGTGGCAGTGGAAGGCCGCCTACGGTTCGCGCATTGTGCAGCAACTCAAGAAGCTGGGCAGCTCGTGCGATTGGGCCCGCGAGCGTTTCACCATGGACGAAGGGCTTTCGCGCGCGGTGCGCGAGGCGTTTGTCTCCCTCTACGAACGCGGGCTCATCTACCGCGGCAAGTACCTCATCAACTGGTGCCCCCGCTGCGGCACGGCCCTGGCCGACGACGAAGTGGACCACGAGGAGCGCGACGGCCACCTCTGGCACATCCGCTATCCCTTCAAGGACGCCCCCCACCTCGGCCTCGTCGTGGCCACCACGCGGCCCGAGACCATGCTGGGCGACACGGCCGTGGCCGTCAACCCCAAGGACGAACGCTACAAGGAGTTCATCGGCCAGAAACTCATCCTGCCCATCGTGGACCGCGAGATTCCCGTCATCGCCGACGACCTTGTGGACCCGGCCTTTGGCACCGGCGCGGTGAAGGTCACGCCGGCCCACGACCCCAACGACTTCCTCATGGGCCAGCGCCACAACCTGCCCAGCGTCATCGTCATGAACGAAGACGGCACGATGAACGAGAACGCCGGCCCCAGCTACGCGGGTCAGGACCGCTTCGAGTGCCGCGAAGCCCTGGTCGAGGAGTTGCGCGCGCGCAGTCTCCTCGAACGCGTGGAGCCCCACCGCCACGCCGTGGGCCACTGCTACCGCTGCCACGTGGTCATCGAGCCCTATCTCTCCGATCAGTGGTTCGTGCGCCTCAAGCCCCTGGCCGAGCCCGCGCTCCAGGCCAGCCGCGACGGCCGCGTCACCTTCCACCCGGCCCGCTGGCAGTCCTTCTACGAATCCTGGCTCGAAAACGTGCGCGACTGGTGCATCTCGCGCCAGATCTGGTGGGGCCACCAGATCCCCGCC
>CAYYEE010000014.1:0-23797 GCA_964470775.1 uncultured Planctomycetota bacterium
GTTGGCGGGCTGAGGCGCCATGTCCCCGCCGACGCTGTGTCTTTTTCAACGGGCCGTTAGACTGTCAGCGTCTTTTGCGGCGCCAAAGACCGCTGCGTTGGACGCGCCGGAAAAAAACTCTTGCATGGCGCGGGTGGGACGCTATAATAGGTCTGTAGCAGAACCCGAGTTCGAGACCTCAAGACGTTGCGCGACGCCAAGCCGTCGCGCCCGGAGCCAGCCCCTCCGGGCGCCCGCCGTGACGGATTAGCGATGGCCCAGCCCCCATCGCGCATGAACGGCGCAGGCCGGCGTAGAGGACGTTCCTCCCCTTGCCACCTGTGGGTGGACTCTCCGTTGCTGCTTCTATTTGTCGGAGACGAGCGACACCGTGAGCTTTGGAGCGAGCAGCGCGTCCGCCGACGGTCCGCGGGGCAAGACGCTTTCGCGAGCGGGAAGCATTCTGGCCATCGCCCGCAACACCGCCACTGAAGCGGTCCGGCAGCCGGTGTTCGGCATCATTCTCCTCATCGCCATCACCCTCATCATCCTGAGCCCCTTCCTGACGATGTTCACGCTGATGGAAGGCACCAAGATGACCAAGGACATGGGCTTGGCCACCATGTTCCTGGCCGGCGTGCTGCTGGCCGCGTTTGGCGCGTCCAACGTGGTCGCGGAAGAAATTGAAAACCACACCGCCCTGACGGTCATGTCCAAGCCCGTCGGCCGGTTTGAATTTGTGCTTGGCAAATACCTGGGCGTCTTGGGGGCGGTCACCGCCGCGTTCTACCTCATGAGCCTCTGCCTCGCCCTCATCGTCGCTCTGGGCGGCTTCGAGGCCGGCGCCATGCAGACCACGAACTACTGGGTCCTCGCCGGCGTCCTGGCCGCCATGCTGTTCGCCACCGGTTCGGGCATCTTCGCCAACTACTTCCACGACCGCTCCTTCACCAGCGTCGCCCTCAAGGCCGCCATCCCCGCCTTCACCGTCGTCTTCCTCGTCTTTTGCCTCATCCATCCCGAAGAACTCAAGCCGACGCCTTTTGGCGCGGGCATCGATTTCAATGTCGTGAACTGCGCGGTCCTGATTTACCTGGCCATGTGGATCCTTACCGCCATCGCCTTGGCCGCCTCCACGCGCGCCAACGTCGTCGTCAACGTGTCTTTCTGCACCATCGTCTTCTTCCTGGGCCTCATGTCCGACTTTCTGTTCGGACCTGGCGCCCGCGAGAAACTGGGACCCGCCGGACGGTGGGGGGCGCAGTTGGCCTATTGGCTCACGCCGAATCTCCAGATGTGCTGGATGGCGGATATCCTGGCTCAGGATGGGACCGTCGTGCCGGTGGTCTACGTGGCGCACGTGGCCGGCTACGCGGCTTGTTACGCGCTGGCCGTGCTCACGATCGCTATGATCCTGTTCGAGGAACGGCAACTCTCGTAGCCGAAGGCATGGCGCCCCGGACCGACCATCCACCGGGGCGGGCACAGCGAGAAAGGAAAGGACCGAGAGAAGTGGCGAAGCTTCAGAGGGAGCGGGCGGAAAAAGTCGCCATTGCGGCCCTATGCGCCCAGCTTGTGCTGGGTCTGGTCGCGGTAGGCGTGGCGCGGCTCGCCGCGCCCGACACATCAGGCTTGTGGGCCTCGGCCATCCCGGCCGTCGCCTGGTTCCTCCTCATCGGCGCCGGCTTCTGGCTCATGACCGCCGTGCACCTGCGCCAGTTGCGCCTCTCCGAAATGGAAGAGGAGGAGTGGCAGCGACTGGTCGCCGAGCGCCAGGCGGGCGGCGCGCGAGGCCGTCTGTTCGAAGATGACGAAATCGCCGCGCACGAGGCGCGCAGCCGCCTGCTGACCTTGGAAAAGTACGTCCTGCCGTCGGCCGGTTTGGTTCTCGCCCTGGCGCTCGCGTTCGCCGCCTACTTCCTCTGGCCGGCCGGCGCCTTGGTCGTCAACCGCGTTGATTGCGCCCAGGCCGCCGCGCTCATGCTCATCTGCGCCATGGGCACGTTCCTGCTCGGCATGTACGCCAGCGGCATGGCCCGCCAGCCCGAGTGGCGCCCCCTCAAGGCCGGCGCCGGCTACATGATGGCTTGCTCCATCCTCAGCGGCCTCAGCGCCCTCGCCCTCGCCCTGGGACACTTCGACACCTTCGGCCTCTTGGGCGTCATGCGCTGGGTCACCCCCATCCTCATGGCCGTCGTCGCCGTCGAAGTCGGTCTCAACTTCGTCCTTGACTTTTACCGTCCCCGCATCGAAGGCGTCGCCTCCCGGCCCTGCTACGAGAGCCGCCTCCTCGGCATGTTGACCGAACCGGGCGGCCTGTTCCGCACCGTGTCGGCCACCCTCGACTACCAGTTCGGCTTCAAAGTCTCCGAAACCTGGTTCTACCACTTCCTCGAGCGCGCCATCCTCCCCTTGGTCCTGTTCGGCGTAGGCGCCTACTGGCTGCTCACCTGCGTCGTCATCCTCGGCCCGCAGGAAGAAGGCATCATCGAGTGCTTCGGCAAGCCGACCCAATGCGCCGCCGAATGCGACAACGGCAGACAAGCCGCGAGCAAGGAAAAGGGCAACGTGGTCCGCGGCCCCGGCATCTACGTCAAATGGCCCTGGCCCATCTCCCGCCTCTACCGCACGGACGCCAAGCGCATCCGCCGCTTCGACTTCGGCTACGAATCCACTGAGGCCGAGAAGGCGAAGATGGGCGACCAGTCCGTCAGACGTTATCTCTGGAGCGCCAAGCACCGCGACAAGGAGTTCTACGTCATGGTCTCCGCCGGCGCCCTGTCCGACGACGTCAAGGTGGAACGCGAGAAGGACAGCAAGGTTAAGGACGTCGTGCCCGTGGGCTTGATCGCCTCCGTCGGCAGCGTCCTCTACACCATCGACGACTACGAGAAGTTCCTCTACACCACCGCCGACCCGGAAAAGCTGCTCGAGACCGCCGCCTACCGCGAACACCAGCGCCTGTTCGCCGGCGTCAAGTTTTTTGAGGTCATGGGCCATGGCCGCCAGAGCGCCGGCGAAACCCTGCGCAAGCGCATCCAGGACGTCGCCGACTCCCTTGACCTCGGCGTCAGAGTTCTTTCCGTCTGCCTCGAGGGCATTCACCCGCCGGTCGAGGAAGAGCTGGGACAGGCTTTTGAGGAAGTCGTGGCCGCCGAGCAAGAGAAGCAGGCCACCATTTACAAAGGCGAAACCTACGCCAACGAACTCAAGGCCGGCGCCGAGCACCAAGCCGCCTCTGCTTTGGCCAAAGCTCATGGCCAGCGCGTGCAAACGCGCGAACGCGCCCGCGGCGAGGCCGCTCGCTACGAGGGACGCCTGGCCGCCTACGAGAAGGCCCCCGCCGTCTATCGCATGAGCGCCTTCCTCGACAGCCTCGAAAAAGTCATGGAAAAGGGCAAGGTCCGCAAGTACTTCCTTGCCCCGGGCGATACCGACCTGGAGGTGCTGCAGTTTGATATCACCGACAAGCTGACGTTTTCGCCGGCTGGCATTGACCTCAAGGAAAACTAGCGGAAACCTGGACCCAGAAGGGGAATGAAACGATGGCTCAGGACACACAGGAAAGCAGGAAGCACGTCTTTACGTTGATTGTGGCGGTGGCGATTTTGCTCGCGCTGGCGATGTACCTCTTCTTCTTCCAGGTACGCCAGGCGGAGGTGGTCGTCAAATCCGTCTTCGGCAAACCCGTCGCCGAGTACAAGGAGGCCGGGCTGTACGTCAAGTGGCCCTACCCCATCAACGAGATCACCCGGTTCGACTCGCGTCTGCAAGTCTATGACAGCGACCTGCACGAGACGCTGACCAAGGACGAGCGCAACCTCATCGTCGGCGAGACCGTCGGCTGGCGCATCACCGACGCCAAGCTCTTCGTCCAGGCCCAGGGCACGGTCGAGAAGGCTGTCCAGTGGCTCAAACCCCTTTCCTCCGACGCCAAGACCAAGGTCATCGGCCAGTACCTCTTCCGCAACTTCGTCTCCACCGACCACAAAGACCTCAAGCACTCCGAGATCGAGGAGGCCATCAAGAACCTCATCAACCAGTCGCTCGCCCACCAGGCCACCAAGTACGGCATCGAAGTGCAGATCGTCAAGCTCAAACGGATTGAGCTGCCCCAGGCCGTCACGGCCAAGGTCTTCGAACGCATGAAGCAGGAACGCAACCGCGAAAGCCAGAAGATCCGCGCCGAAGGCGAAGGCATCAGCCAGTCCATCAAGTCCAAGGCCGAAGCCGCCCGCGACGCCATCCTCGCCATGGCCGACAGCGACGCCCGCGCCATCCGCGGCCAGGGCGACGCCGAAGCCGCCAAGTACTACGAGGCCCTCAACAACCGGCCGGAGCTCGCCCTGTTCCTGCGCAAAGTGGAAGCCCTGGACAAAGTCGCCGACAAGCTGACCCTCATCATCGACCCCACGATCCCTCCGTTCGACATCTTGAACGAGAAGGCCGTCATGGGTGAGGCCAAGACGCCGGCCAAAGCGGACGCGAAGTAAGGGAGGATGGGATCAATGGCGGAAAACAAGAACGCCCCAGAGATGGCCCCCAAGCCCTCCGCGCCCGGCGATCTGCCGCCCGCCGCGGTGGGGGAGGAAATGGACGCCGCCATGGCCTCGCTGGCCACGGCCCTGCGCTTCAGCTTCCTGCTGCTCAAGATCGTGATGCTTATCCTCATCGTCGTGTATCTCGTGTCGGGGATCTTCTACCAGGTCGAGAGCAGCGAGGTCGCCCTCGCCCTGCAGTTCGGCAAGATCGGCGGCAAGGGCGACGACCGGATCAAGAAACCCGGCGGCCCCTACTGGAACCTGCCCCCGCCTCTCGGCGAGGTCGTCAAGATCTCCACATCCCCCCGCACCATGGAGATCAACACCTTTTGGCCGCGCGTCTCCGAGACAGAGCGTGAAGAAAGCGTCGAAGGCAAAGACAAGAACAAGGAAGCCCGTCCCAAGGCCGCCTATCCTGACGCCGAAGACGGCTACCTCATGACCGGCGACAAGATCGAAGTCTCGGCCGTGGACGTCCCGGGCGTCGACAAAATCCGCGACGCCCCCGCGCCCAACCTGCTCCAGGCCCGGCTCGTCGTGGAGTACACCGTGCCCCCGGGCGCGGCCGAAAACTACTTCCTCAACGTTCGCGACGCTGAGACCGAGAAGCGCATGGTTCGCTCCTTCGTCGAAGCGTCCATGATCCAGGCCGCCTCCGGCCACAAGATCCACGACCTGCTCAAGAACCAGGTGGACTTCGGCGGCGAGGTCAAGAACCTGCTGCAGGCCTCCTTGGACAAGGTCAACAGCGGCATCAGCGTCACCCGCGTCGCCGCCGCCGGCACCCCGCCCGCGCCCCCCAAGGACGTCGCCGAAGCCTTCCGCCAGGTCAACTCCGCGGATAACGAGTACCGCAGCCGCATTGACGCCGCCAACGGTTACGCCAGCGACATCCTCGCCAAAGCCGCTGGCGAGCAGGGCGCCAAACTCCAGGCCGCCTTGCTGGCGCTGTGGTCCGCCGAGGCCCGCCAGTTGCGCGAAGACATGGACCGCGCGCGGGCCGGCTCCAAGGTCAAACCCTGGACTGCCGAGGAACTTGCCGCTCGCCAGGAAGAGATCGCCGGCCTCGCCGAAGCGGTCCGCGCTCTCTATCGCGAGCCCAAGACAAACCGTCTGCTCGTCCAAGGCGAAGCCGCCCGCATGATCAGCGAGGCCGAGACCTACAGCAAGTGGCTCGTCAACCGCGCCGACGGCGCCTCCAAGGCCCTGCTCAAGATCGTTGAAAAGTACCAGGGCGACCCGCAGATCGACGAGAAGATTCAGAACTACGTCAACCACCGGCGCGTGCAGGCTATCGCCGCGCTGTTGGACATGGCCAAGGAGAAGTACTACGTGACGGCCAAGCAGGGGATGAAGCGCGAAGTGCGGCTGCTCATGAGCCGCCACCCCGACGCCATCAAGGCCGAAGGCAAGATCACGCCCACGCGATGACCCCGGAAAGACAAACCACAAGCGCTTGACCCCACGAACCTGAGCCGCGGCCCAAGCGCCGCGCAAGGAGGAGCGATGTCCGTGCAATCGCATTTCGTAAATCCCGGCGACATGTCCTTCCACTCCAGCGCCGAAGTCCGGCGCGTGGCCGCGTGGCTCACCGCGGCCTTCCTGGGCGTCATGCTCGTCGTCAACGCCATCCTCACCAACTGGTGGCGGCCCGACGCCAAGGTCGTCGCTGACCTCAGCGCCATGGTCGGCAGCGTCTTGCTCGGCGCCCCCGTGGTCTGGCGCGCCTTGCGCGACATCTGGCGCGGCCAGCAGAGCATGAACGAGCTCGTCGCGCTGGGCATCGCGGCCTGCTTCGTCTCCGGCGACTACACCACTGCCGGCCTCGTCGCCTTCATCATGCTCTTCGCCGACCTCATCCTCACCCGCACCGCCCTGGGCGCGCGCGAGTCCATCGAGAAGCTCGTCCGCCTCGCGCCCACCACCGCCCGACTCATCGGCGAAAACGGCCAGGAGCAGGAGGTCGAAGCCTTCAACCTGAAGCCGGGCCAGATGATCCGCCTCCGCCCCGGCGACAACGTCCCCGCCGACGGCGTCATCGCCAAGGGCGAAACCAGCCTCAACGAAGCCACGGTCACCGGCGAGTCGGCCCCCGCCGACAAGGGCGTCGGCGCCGCCATCTTCGCCGGCACCGTCAATCTCACGGGCGTCGTCGAAGTCAAAGTTACCCGTGTCGGCGCCGACACCACCCTCGGCAAGGTCCGCAGCCTCATCCTCGACGCCGAGCAGACCAAGATCCCCCTCATGCGCCTCATCGACCGCTACATTCAGTGGTACACCCCCGTGGTGGTCATGCTCGCCGCCATCATCGGCTTCTTCACCCAGGACCCCAACCGCGCCATCGCCGCCATCATCACCATGGCCCCCTGCGCCTTCATCCTCGCCACGCCCACCGCCATGGTCGCCGCCCTCAGCTGCGCCGCGCGCATGGGCATCCTCATCAAGAACGTCCGCGATCTTGAAAACGCCAGCCGGCTCACCGCCGTGGTCTTCGACAAGACCGGCACCCTCACCACCGGCCAGCTGGCCGTCACCCGCCTGGCCCCGGCCGAGGGCGTCGACCCCGCCGAGATGCTGCGCCTGGCCGCCGCCGCCGAGCGCCACAGCAACCACCCCGTGGCCCAGGCTGTCATGCGCGTCGCCCGCGAAGCCCGCCTCTCCGTGCCCGAAGCCGAGAACATCAAGGAAACCAGCGGCAAAGGCGTGGCCGCCACGGTCGGCGGACACGCCGTCCTCGTGGGCCGGCCGAGCTGGTTCGAGGAAAAGGGCATCAAGACCGACGCGCTCAAGGTTGACCTCAAGCAGGTCGAAAGCTACAGCCTCCTGTTCGTCGCCCGCGACGGCCAAGCCATCGGTTGGATCGGCCTCGAGGACAAGCCCAGAGCCGAGGCCAAGCACGCGTTCAGCGACTTGAAGGGCCTTGGCATCCGCCGCCTTACCATGCTTACCGGCGACCGCTGGTCCGTGGCCCGCAAAATGGCCGGCGAACTCGGCTGCACGGAAGTCGAAGCCGAATGCTTGCCCGAGCAGAAACTGGAGATCGTGAAGCGGATGCAGGAAGAAGGATACACCGTGGCGGTCGTCGGCGACGGCGTCAACGACGCCCCCGCCCTCGCCGCGGGCGACATCGGCATCGCCATGGGCGCCGCTGGCAGCGACGTGGCCATCAGCTCCGCCACCATCGCCCTCATGAGCGACGACCTCGGCCGCCTGCCCTTCTTGCTGCGCCTTTCGCGGCGCGCCCGCCAGATCGTCAACCAGAACCTGCTCTTCGCCCTCGTCTTCATCATCATGGTGCTCATCGGCAGCGCCTACGGCGTGGTGCAGGTGGTCATGGCCGCCATGCTCCACATCGTGGCGACATTCGTGGTCATTTTCAACAGCGCGCGTCTGGTCCGGTTCGGCGAAGGCTACCAGGGCCGCTCCGCGCAGGCGCGATGACGGCCGGGCCGCGGCGGCGCGGCGCGGGTTTAGGACGGTCCAGCATGAGGCGGCAAGAGCATGGCCCTCGAGCGTGAAGTCGTCATAGAAAGCTACCAGCTCTGCAAGGTGTTTCGCGATTTCTGGCGGCGGGTGAAGGTGCGCGCGCTGGACCAGGTCGACTTGCAGGTTTACCAGGGCGAGGTCTTCGGCCTGCTTGGGCCCAACGGCTCCGGCAAGTCCACCTTCATCAAAGTCTTGTTGGGGCTGCTGTTCCCCACCAAAGGCCGCGTAGCCGTCTTCGGCCGCAGCCCCCGCAACGTCGCCGTCAAGGCCCGCATCGGCTTCCTCCCTGAGGAAACCTACCTCTACCGCTACCTCAACGCCGAGGAGACGCTGGACTTTTACGGCCGCCTTTTCCAGCTCAGCGCCGCAGAGCGCGAGCGCCGCATCGCCGCGCTGCTGGACATGGTCGGCCTCACCGCCCAGCGCCGCCGCCCGTTGAGCGAGTACTCCAAGGGCATGGCCCGCCGCATCGGTCTCGCCCAGGCCCTCATTAGCGACCCCGACCTCCTCATTCTTGACGAACCCACCACTGGCCTCGACCCCATCGGCACGCGCGAGATCAAAGACCTCATCCTTGAAATGAAGCGCCGCGGCAAGACCGTCCTGCTTTGCAGCCACCTCCTTGCCGACGTGGAAGACGTCTGCGACCGCATCGCCATCCTCTACGGCGGCAAGGTCCGCCGCATGGGCGGCGTCAAACGCCTCCTGCAGAAGCAAGCCGTCACGCAGATCGTGGCCGAAGAGCTCGCTCCCGAAACTGTCGCCGCTGTCCTTGATGTCATCGAGCAGCGCGAACCCGGCCGCAAGGTCACCGTCGAAACCCCCATGGACAAGCTCGAAAGTTATTTCCTCCGCGTCGTGGAAGAAGCCCGGGAAGCGCGCCTCGTCACCGGCGGCGCCACGGTAGGCGGCGGATACGGCCGCTTCTTCGAGGGCAAGCCCGCTCCCTCGCCCACCGAGCAGGTGCTGGAAGAACTCGTGGTTACGGAAAAGCCCGCCGAGGAAGGCGCGCCCGCCGAGACCGCGGCCCCCGCCCCCGCGGCCATTTCCGCCGCGGCTGGGCCGGACCGCGGCCTTCTTTCGGCGTTGGCCCAGTCTGGCGACGACGTCGCGCCGGCCGCGCCCGCCGCGCCGGCCGCGCCCGCCGCGTCCGAACCGGTGGTGCTGCCAGCCAGCGGCAAGCGGCAGGACAAGGAAGAGGCCGAGCGGTTGCTCAAGAGCCTGGTGCAAGTGGACGAGCCCGGCGCCCAGGGCGGCAAAGAGGACGGCAAGGCATGACGACCCTGGCGCACGGCATGACGGCGCTGCCCTGGCTGGCGCAGCAGAGCTGGGGAATCGACTGGACCAAGGTCCCCAGCCTTTCGGCGGCCGGCCTCCTGGTCTGGGCCTTCGTCGGCGCGGTCCTGTTCGCCGAACTCTTCGGGCTCATCGCCGCCCGAAGCTACTTCGGCCGCATCTGGACCATCGCCCGCCTCACCGTGGTCCAGGCCGCCCGCATGAAAGTCGCCGCTGTGCTCATCCTCTTCGTCCTCTCCCTTTCCCTCGTCTTGCCCTTTATCCTGCGCACCGACGACACCGCCTATGGCCGCATCCGCGTCGCCATCACCTACACCCTCTACGCCGCCGAGTTCCTCCTCTGCGTGCTCACCCTGTTCCTCTCCACCTCCGTGCTTTGTTCGGAGTTTCAGGGCAAGCAGATCTACGGACTCGACGTCAAGCCCGTTCCGCGCTGGTGCATCCTGGCCGGCAAGTGGCTCGGCGTCATGATCGTCAACGTCGGTCTCCTGGCGTGCGTCGGCGTCATCGTCTGGGCGATCGCCACCTATCAGGCCCGCCTCCCCCAGTTCGCCTTGCGCGTCATCACGGAAAAGACCCATCCCGTCGAAAAGGCTTACATCGAGCGGGCGCGCGAGAACAACGAGGTCATGCGCTCCCGCATCATGACCGCCCGCGAAGTATTCATGCCTCGCATGGCCGACGGCAGGCCCTTCACGGCCGTGGTTGACATGCAAGCCGTGGCTGAGTTCGACCGTCTCAAGAAGGAAGGCTTGCTCCCCAAGGACCGCTCCGAGGCCTGGTGTCTGGACACGCTGCGCCGCCGCATCAACAACGAAATCTTCGTCGTGCCCACCGAGGGCGCCGCCATGTGGCGGATCAACAGCCTGCCTACGGACCTCCCCCCCGAAACGTGGATTACCCTCCGCTTCCTGTACCACGGCTCGCCGCGTCCGGAGAAGAACGAGATCACCGGCGTCTGGCGCATCGGCCGGTTCGATTTGGACAAGAAAGACTTCAGCGGCGAGTACTACTTCGAGGCGCCGTTGACGTACAAGTGCGACCAGATCAACGACATCCCCATCAAAGCGGGCTCCATCGACCCGAAAACGGGGACGTTGACCGTGCACTTCCTCAACGTGCCCCAGCCCCAAAGCCCCAAAGCCGCGTTTCCCGCCGACAACGGCCTCGCCGTCCTCATCCCCGTCGGCGGCCTCGGCGTCAACCTCTTCCGCGGCCTTCTCCTCATTCTCGCCAAACTCGCCTACCTCGCAGCCCTCGGTGTGTTCTGCGCCGCCTTTCTCGGCTTCGCCGTGGCTGCGTTTTCCGCTTCCACGATCTTCATCGTCAGCCTCGCCGCCCCCTTCCTCCTCATGGAAGTCATTGACAAGCTCTACATCGTGGGCAGCAGCATGGTGCGGCCGGGATCGCCCATGGAGTGGGGCGACGTCGCCGTCCGAGTCGTCCTCTCCTCCATCCTCACCCTCTTTCCCGATTTCACCCAGTACGACCCCGTGCCCTATCTCAGCGACGGCCTCGCCACCCCCTACGGCTTGGTCGGACACGCCATGTTCTCCCTCGTCGCGCTCAGAGCGGGTGTTCTGGGACTGCTCGGCAGTTACATCTTTCACCGCCGCGAGCTGGCCGCGCTGGACCGTTAGAGGAGGACCGCCTTGCCCCTGCTGGCGCTGGACATACCGCGACGGGCCATCCGCGGCCTGGCGGCCGTGGTTGCGGGAACTCTGCTTGTCATTGGCCAGGCGGCCGTCAGTCTTTTCCGCCTGTCGCCGCGCCAGTACTTCATGCTGGCCATAGCCATCGGGCTCCTCGTGTTGGCCGCGGCCCAGATGAGCGGCGTGGACAGAATGCGCGACACCCTTCGCGTCCCCACCGCCATGGGCGAACTCACCGGCGAAGGCGCCCAGCGGCCGGAAATCGTGCTTCTCCGCCACATGCTCGGCGGCTTCAAAGTCATCGCCATCGACATTGTCTGGCTCCGCGCCAACAAGCTCATCATTGACAAGCAGTTCTGGGAACTGCATCAGCTCTACGACTGGATCGGCAAGCTCGCGCCCCGGCTCGAAGAAGTCTGGGTCTTCAATGGCTGGAACATGGCCTACAACATCGTCGCCGAGATCAGCGACCCCGAAGGCCGCTGGTCATGGATCGCCCGCGCCATCGAGTGGATGCGGGATGAGGGCCTCAAGTACAACCCCCGCTCCGCCCGCATCTGCCGCGAAATCGCCTGGGTCTACGCCCACAAGATCGGCGGCGACGTTGACGAGTACCAGACCTACTACAAGCACCGCCTGGCTCTCAACCTCGACCGCATCCTCGGCGACCTCAAGTACGACTGGGTCGCCGTCAAAGATTACCCCCGCGACCTCAAAGGCCTGGCCGAATACAACCGCGACGTAGAACGCTTCATGACCGCCCTTGGCCGCACGCGCGACACCAGCGACCCGGCGGCCCAGCGCGCCTACGCCGAGCGCCTGCTCCAGAGCCTGGACAAGGAAGACTTCTACGACCGCCTGCCCGCCGAACTGCGCAAGATGATGGAGAAGCCCGAGCACGAGGCCGCACGCATGGTCCTGCGCGGCTATCTCGCCGCCAAGTCCCTCCGCAAAATCTACAAGCTCGACGTCAAGCGCATGGCGCGCATCCAAACCGAGTACCGGCCCATGGACTGGCGTCTGCCCGACTCCCACGCCATCTACTGGTCCGACCTCGGCCGCGACATCATCCTCGACCGTGTCCTGACGCCTTACATGGACGCGTACATCGAGGAAGTCAAGGCCAACCGCAAGGGCGAGGCCATCAACTACGACCTCGCCCGACAGAAGCTGATCGAAGTGGCCAAGGGCCGGCCCGATCTCGTCCCCCTCGCCAAGGACGAAGCCGTTGACGAACTCGTCCGGAACTTCACCCGCGGGCCGGAGTTCCGCGAGCTCAAGCGTACCCTCGCCGACAAGACCATCGACCTTGACCGCATCATCTTTTCCAGCCTCAAAGCCCTCTACCGTCGCGGCGTCATCGTGTATATGGATCCCGTGCCCAACGGCCAGATTATGCTCACGTATGACATGAGCCGCATCGAGCAACTCCACGACATGTACGTCGAGGCCATCGCGCAAGGCCGCGAGGTCCAGGAAGAACTCGACCGCGTCTGGCGCGAGCGCCGGAAGCTCGGCTTCCAAGAGATCCCCAAGGACATGCGCGGGTTGGAGAGCACCAGAGACGGCCACATTTACTTCCTGCAAGAGGTATCCGAGAACCTCTACTACTCCGGCCAGTACAAACGCGCCATGAAGTACTTCGAGTACGGCCAGAAGCACTACGACAAGTTCAAGAAAGGCGACGGCTCGTTCTACACCTTGGATGAGTACTGCCTCGGCAAGGTCAAGGACCTCGTCACCCTCAGCGGCAAACGCGAGCAGGTTCAGGCCCTCGTCGAGGGCTTTATCCTTCATCACCTCCTGTTCTACGCTTCTCATGTTGACGATATGGCCTCATCCTGGGCCGGCAAGGCACAGGAAATCTGGCGCTATTATGTTGACGACGCCATCCAGCGCGCCCAGGCCCGCCGCACGGTCGAGGATTTGGCCCTGCCCACGTTCGAGCAACTTTACAGGTCCGTGGTTCGCGACATCCTGTTGCGCAGGAAGCCCTTCCCGCCTGAACTGCTGGGCCGGCTGCGCAGCCGTTTCGACTTGCCCGACGACTGGGAGAAGAACCAACTCCAAAACTTCTTCCAGAAGTACAAAGAGTCGGAAAAGAGCCTGCGCGACGAGGCCTATCGCAAGGCGGTCGAACCCCTGCCCACGCCGAAGGAGAAGTCCGCCGTCGAGGAAGAGCAGGAACGCCGCAAGCGCGAGGAGGAAGCCGCGGAACGAGCCAAGGAGCACAGGAGCAGCCACTAACAGCCGCTGCAACAATGGGATGTGAACCGGGACACGGCCTGCCGTGTCCCGCGGTTTTGATGGTTGATAGCGGATTGGATGGGGAGCGTGGGCGATGAACGGCTCGGTGGACGACAGGGCGCGAGGCCGCTTGGTGTGTCTGCCTCCGGATAGCGAAGTCGGCAGGCGGCGGGGGCTCTGGATTCGCGAGCCCTCCTGCGTGCGGCCCAAAGGCGTCTTTGCCGCCAAGAAGACGTTGCGCCTGGAGGCCGTGCCCCGGCGGGCCGTGGTCCACGTGGCCGCCGACAGCCGCTACGCCTTCTTCGTCAACGGGATATTCGCAGGCCGCGGCCCTGTCCGCGGCACCCATCGCCTCACGTTCCACGACACCTACGATATCACCCCGCTGCTTTCCCCCGGCGAGAACACGCTCGCGCTGGCCGTCATGGTCTTCGGCCAGGCGTTCTTCGTCTACGTCGTCGGTCAGCCTGGCGTGTGGCTGGAAGGCGAAATCGAGGTGGGGGGCGTCACGGAATGCGTCGCCACCGACGGCGCTTGGCGCGTCAAACCCCTCAAAGCCTATGACGACCGCGCCACGCTTTACACCTTCCAGGCCGGTTGGTCCGAGTGGTACCGCGCCGACCTCGAAGAGGACTGGACCGGCCCATCCACCAAAGGCTGGCGCAAACCCGAGACTCTTACCCTCGACGAGGCCCTCGCCGGCCGCGAACTGCGCCCCAGAATGATCGGCCCCATGGCCGACACCCTGTGGACCCCCCGCTCCGCCCCGCGCGCCACGCTGGCCCCGCCCCCGCCGCCGGAGCTGATGGACGACTACGGCAAGCTCATGGACGTGGAGCCCGTCCTGCCTGCGCCCGAGGGGCTCCTCACCGGCGCCGAAGGCGCCGCCGCCGTCTGGCCTCTGGTCATCCACCCGCCGGCGGATCGCCAGTGCGCGCGTCTCCTTTTCGACATCGGCCGGCTCGAAGCGGGCCATCTGGAGTTCGAGATCGAGGGGCCGCCGGGCGCGATCATGGACATCGGCTACAACGAAGCGCTCGTCGAAGGACGCCTCCCCACGGCCCACGGCGAACTCGGCAAGGGCTACCGCTTCGCCGACCGCTACGTCCTCGGCCAGGG
This sequence comes from uncultured Planctomycetota bacterium, assembly GCA_964470775.1. GTDB lineage: Bacteria > Planctomycetota > Brocadiia > CAIUPP01 > CAYYEE01 > CAYYEE01. The sequence goes on from CAYYEE010000014.1 coordinate 14,321, forward strand.
CCGGCGACGCTACGTCAGCCTGTTCGCGTTCCGCGCCGCGCGGTTCATCCAGATCGTGCTGCGCCAGTTCGGCGCGCCCGTCACGCTGCACAGCCTGGGTCTGCGTTCCGGCGTGGCCCAGGCCGAGCGGCGGGGGCGCTTCTGTTGCAGCGACCTCATGCTCGACAAGGTCTACGAGGCCGCCAGCATGACCCTGCGCCTGTGCATGTGGGACACGTACATGGACTGCCCCTGGCGCGAGCAGGCCATGTGGGTCGGCGACATGTTCGCCGAGTCACTCTACGAAAGCGTCACCCTCGGCGGCTATGCCATGTCGCGCCAGTGCCTGGAAATGGCCAGCCACGGCATGACGGACGAAGGCTACCTCCGCAGCGTCTACCCGTCTGAGGCCACGCGCAACATCCCCAGCTTCTCATTGCTGTGGGTCATGTCCGTCGACAACTACGTCCGATTCTCCGGCGACGCCAGCCTCCTCGCCCCCGTTTTCGAAACCGTCGTCCGCATCATGGAAACCTTTGACCGCCAGCGCGCCGAGAACGGCCTCCTCAATGAGATCGAGGGCGCCTGGCAGTTCTACGACTGGGGCTGGAAGACGTTCGAAGGCCAGAACGCCATCCCCTCGCTCCTGTGCTTTGGCGCGCTCAACGCCGCCGCGCGGCTGGCCCGGCGGCTGGGACGCGCCGCCGTGGCGCAGGTGTGGGAGGCGCGCGCCCAGGAATTGGCCGCGGCCGTCAACCGCGTCCTGTGGAGCGACCAAACGCGCTCCTATCACGACGGCGTCCTGCCCGACGGCCGCCTCGCCGACAGGCGCAGCCAGCACGTCAACGCCCTGGCCGTCAGCCTGGGCCTGGCCCCCGCCGACCGCCTCGCCGGCGCCTTGGACGCGCTGGAGCGCGGCGGCCAGGACGTCATCCTCGCCGACCCGTTCTACCACCACTTCGTCCTGGACGCGCTCGGACGCGGCGGACGCCTCACCAAAGCCATCGAAGTCGTCCGCCAGCGATTCCAGCCCATGCTTTCCTCCGCCACCGGCACCATCTGGGAAACCTGGACCGGCAAGATTTCCAGGGGCGACGCCAACTGCTGGAGCTTGTGCCACGCGTTCAGCTGCGGCATGTTGTGGCTATTCCCCGCTTACATCCTCGGCGTCACGCCCCTGGAGGACGGATGGCGCCGCTTCCGCGTCGCCCCGGCTACGGGCGGCCTCGAGTTCGCCCAAGGGACCTTGCCCACGCCCTGGGGCGGCATCCAGGTCTCGTGGATGGACGGCCCCGAGCAGTTCGCTCTCTCGCTCATCATCCCGCCCGCGGTCACCGAGGCCGAGCTGGCGCTGCCGTACGCCGGCGAGACCACCGTCAAAGACGAGACAGGCCGTCCCCTCCGCGCGTGGTCCCGGCTCAAGAGCGGCCACTACACCGCCTTCGTCAAGAAGACCTGAGCGCCGGGCCCGCCTTCATAGCGGCGGCAGCCCCGGCCGCCCGCCGCGCGCCTTGATATCCGGCGTCGCCGCTTGCACAATTTCCTCCGGGTCGTCCGTCGTCGTGATGAGCTGCAGGTCCTCCGGGCTGATGCACCCCTCGCCCAGCAGCGTCTCGCTGATGAACTCCAGCATCTTGCGCCAGTACTTCGTCCCGGCCAGCACCACGGGAAAGCGCGGCGACCGGTGCGTCTGGATCAGCGTCAGCGCCTCGAACAACTCGTCCATGGTGCCGTAGCCGCCTGGGAAGATGATGAACGCCATGCTGTGGTACACGAACATGTACTTCCGCGCCATGAAATAGCGGAAGTCCATGGACAGATTCTGGTACTTGTTCGGCGTCTGCTCCATGGGCAGGTTGATGTTCAGACCCACGGACACCCCGCCCGCCTCGGCTGCCCCGCGGTTGGCCGCCTCCATGATGCCCGGCCCGCCGCCCGTGATGACCGAAATGCCCCGTTTGGCGAACCGCGCCGCCACGTCCCGCGCCAGCGCGTAGTACGGGCTGCTCTCCGGCGTGCGGGCCGACCCAAAAATCGACACCGCCGGCTGCACCGACATCAGGTCCTCGAACCCCTCCACGAACTCGCTCATGATGCGGAGGATGCGCCAGGGATGTTCCTTGGTGAAATCGCGCGTGCCGGGCATATGGACTCCTTGGACTCAGTGAACGCCATCGCGGACGAATGTCAGCGGCGCCATCGCGAGCATCCCAACCCGATGCCGGGGGTGGTTTGAGGCGGACACAGCCAGCGCCAACTCATCGGCGTCATGGCGCGCTTGGCCGAAAAGCGAAAGGGCGCGGCAATCTTCGCGCCATGCACACCCCAGAACAGCGGGACCGCCCTCTCGCCGACAGGCCACCCCGCGATGAGGCGCGCCTGTTACCTGGGAGGCCAGCGCCAGCCCCGCCCAGCGCGCCCGGGCGCGGGCGTCTCGCCCGCATGGGCAAAGCACGTCCATCCCGGCCCGGCGCCCGAATGTATCCTCGGGCCATCTCACGGTTCTTGCGCCTTTTCCAGCGCCACGGCTTGCGCCAGGCGCGCCTCGATATCGCTGCGCAGCTTCCGCGGCAGCCCCTCGGCGGCGGCCATCCATTCCAGAAACGGCCGGCAGGCCGCGCCGCTGGCCAAGGCCTCGAACAGCAGGCTCGCCGTTCGCTGCGCCAGGCGCCGGGCCGCTTGGCCGCGCGCTGCCAGGCCGGGACGCGACACAATGCGCGCCGCCGTCTCCAGCGCCACGATGCGCTCCTCCGGCGCCGTCTCCGGCTGATCCCAGAAATCCAGCATCGCGGCGCCGGTTTCCGTCGCGATGCGGTCGAACGTCTCGTCTTGCAGAGGCCAAGCGCACAGAATGCCCAGCGCCCGCACCACGCTGAGCCGGTTGATCTGACGGCTCATGGACCGCGCCACGCCCAAGCAGGCCGGCGCCGGCGTCTCCGGCCTGGCCGCCATGCGCGCCAGCGCCAGGGCCAGCCGCTCCGAACTCTGCGGACCCCAAACCGTCTGCCACGACGCCACCTTCTCCCACGTCTGCGCCAGGAGGTTGAAGATGCGCGTTTTCAGCGCCGGCGTCACCGACAGCGAGTTGTACACCCGTTCCAGCGCCTCGATCGTCGCGGGCAGCGCTTCGGTGTCAAAGGCCACCTGCCCGCTGAACTCAAACAGCGGCCCATCCGGCGTCTCGATCTTGCGGATCGCCAGCGACTCGTCGTCGTTCCTAGGGCTTTCCACGATCGCGCTCAGCCGTTGGACCACGGCCAGGCGGTAGGGCAGGTCCACGGCCGCGCCCGCCGCCGCCACGCCCAGCGCCTCGATCAGACCCGCATGATAGGGCACGGCGCCCAGCCGCGATAACAGCAGGCCCGCGTCCTCGCGCGCCTGCTCCGCGCCTTGCGCCCCAGACGCGGTCAGCGTGGCCAGAGCGATGGCGAATCCGCTCTCCGTCGTGGCCGGATCCTGGACGCGCTTGCGGAGCGCTGTGGCCAGCGCGCTCGCCGCTGGTCCGCCGGACTGCGTGGCCGCCGCGCGCGCCAGCGCACGCGCCAGCAAGCCGGCCGGCGCCGCCTTGGCGCCCTGGCGCAGGGCATCCATCATCGGCGCCACGGCCTCAGCGCCCAGGTTTTCCAGCAAGGCCGCCGCGCGGTCCAGCATGTCCGGATGGTCAGTCGGCCGGAGCGAGGCGATGATCGCCCGGGCCGCGTCTTTCTTGACGCGCGCATCCAGGCCGCTCTGGCCAAAGACGCGCGACTGGTAAAGAACCGCCCGAAGGCGCGGCGTGGCCAGGCGCAGGCTCTCCACAAAGTGATGGGCCGCCCGGTTGCGCAGCGCCGCGTCCTTCGCGTGGTCCACCACCAGCATGTCCAGCAGCGGCGCCAGTCGGGCGCGGTCGTCGGGCCCGCTGGCCATCGAGCGCCGCAGAATGGGCTCGAACGCGGTCTCGCCCAGGCTGGCCAGGTTATGGCCCAGCTTCTGGCGGTCCATCTCGTCCACGTCGTTGCGCAGAATCTCCTGGACCATGGCGCCCGCGAGCTTGGCGCGTGCCTTCGCGTCGAGTTGGACCTGCGCCAGCAGCGTCAGGACCAACGCGCGCGGGCCAGGCTGGCGGAGCGCGTCCAACTCGTCCCAGAGAAGCGCCTCCAGCCCTTCGGGGTCCCGGCCCGCCAGCAGGAAGAGAAAGTGGCGAACGCGGTCCGCGCTCGCGCCGCTGAGTTCCGCGGCCTTGCGCAGACAAAGACGGGCCGATTCCTCCATGATCTCGCGCCGCCGGGCGATGACCTCCACCGCGGAACAGAGAACCCGCACCAGCGGCGACTGCACCTGCGGGTCCGTGAACTCGCGCAGCCCCTCAATCAGCACGCGCAGCGCCACCTGGCTCTCCGCCTCGCCCAGCCGGCCCAGCAGGGCGCCGATGCGCTCGATGGCCGCCGCCTGCGCCGGCCCGCGACGTTCCAGCATATCCTGAATCGCCTCGGCGGCCGCGCAGTCAAAGCCCAAGTCCTCCAGCCCTTTCACTGCCTCGCCCCGGGCCGGCGAGATCGGGTCGAGCAGCGCGTAGAGGAAGAGGCTGCCCTTCTCCTGAGGCGGCAAAGGCGCCAGGCGGATCTGCCGCAGAGCCGATGCCTGCGCCGCCGGGTCCGCGCCCGAAAGCGCTTGCAGTTTGAGACGGGCGATCGTGTCCGGCGAAAAGGCTCGCGCCACTTCGTTCGGCCGCACAGCCAACCCTTGGCCCGTCGACGCGGTCAGGCTCAGCGCCTCATCCTTCTCGGCCGACGGCGCGGCCCGCCAGCCTTCCTCAGCCAGGCTCTCCTCGGCCAGGGCAATCGTGCGCCACTCGCCGGTCCGAGTCACGACAAAGGCCGTTGGGTCTGGGATTCCGGCCTCAGCCGCGGCCCTCTGCAACGCCTCGCTGTCCAGCCGCTGTGCCTGGGCCAGGACGTCGGGCGCAAGCAGCGTCCGCTCCACCGCGGACCCAGGCGCGGCCATCTCTAGAACCGCGGCCGTGACGTCGGTCTTGCGGGCCAGCAAAGCCCCCACGCGGACGGCCAGCCTTTGGCTGATCGCGTACGTAGCCAACAGTTCATTCTTGGCGAGCCGGACGCCTTGCATGGGGCCAGCGCTCCTATGGCAGTTCCTTGGCGTTGATGAGCATCGTACCAAGGAGGCCGGCGCCGGACAAGAACGGGAGTTTGAGTCGCGCCCGCCACGTTCGCTCCATTGCTCCGCAGCTCTAGAAATGGGCGGCTTGAGAATGAAGCCACCAGCGCCGAACCGCGTTGGCGACTCAAGCAGGCCGCAGAGCGGACGGGCGTGGCCATGTGCGTGCAAAGTACAGCCACAAACAGCGGGACTTCCCTCCGACTCAACGGACTTTGTGTAGGGAAATCCGGCGCCATAGCGCTTCAGTCAGTAAGATGCCCCGCCAGACACGCAATAGTAACTAATTGTGGGTAAAGGGGTTAAAGCACAGATTTCATTCCGAATTGATTTTTGGCACGCTGGGTGCTAAAGTCGAGGTGAAGGCTTGGAACATTGGGAGGGGTTCAAAAGGGAGGAATGATCATGTGTACGCGAAAGATTATCTGGGCGTTGGCGGTGGTGTTGATGACAGGGGGGGTGCTGGCCGCGCTGGCTGCGGACGCGGACGGCACGGGGGCCTCGGTCCAGAAGAAGAGGGCGGAACGTCAGAAAGCCCGCATCAAGAAGGGCGTTGAAGAGGGCTCTATCACCAAGGGCGAGGCCGGCCGGCTCATCCGCGAGCAAAAGAGGATCCGCGATCTGGACAAGGCCATCAACGCGGACGGCGAGGTGACCTCCGCCGAACGCAAGAAGATGATGGAGGCCCAGAACAGGGCCAGCGCCAAGATCGCGGCCCAGAGCAACGACAGCCAGACGGCCACGACCACGCGCAACTGGAAAGTGTGGGACCCCGGAGTCAATCAGCGCCAGCGCAACCAAGCCGGGCGCATTGCCCAGGGCATCCGGACCGGATCCCTGACCAAGGACGAGGCCCAGTCGCTCATCAGCCAGGAAAAAGACCTCGCTGCCTTGGAGAAGGATCTGAAGTCCGATGGCGTGCTAACCAAGGAGGAGCGCCAGCAGCTCCACGACCAGCTCAACGCGCTGAGCAAGCTGATCTACTCGGAAAAGCATGACAACGACACCGGGCCTTCCCTGAACGCCGTTCTGAAGGCCAAGATCCAGAACGGCACCTTGACTCAGGCCGAGGCCGCGGAGTTGACGGCGCAGATGAAGCGTGTGTGTGAGCTGCGGCGCCGGCTGGCCAATGACAGCAGCCTGACTGATGAGCAGCGAAAGGCCATGACGAGCGAGTTGGAGCAGTTGGCCGCCAACCTCTACCAGTGATCCGGGTCCGGACACCGAACGCGGGGCGCCCCCAGGGGCGCCCTGCTTTCGTGAAGTGTTGACTTTTCGGGGGTGGCGGCAGTAGCATCATGTTAGAGGGTTTTAAGGAACGAAAGAGATAAACGTCGTATCTCAAGGGCGTCCGCTCATTTTGGGCGGGGGTCCTTTTTGCTTTGGCGCCTGCGCGTTCGCATGGCGGCGCGGCGGTCGTTCGAGGGCGCGATGCCCTGGAGCGCGCCGCAGGGTATGGCGGAGGTGTGAGGAGGATCTGGTGATGAGCAGCAAGGCCTGGCTTTGGGCGCTGGTGTGCGTAGCGGCGGTGGCCGTGGCCATGCCGGCGTGGGCGACGTTCCCGGCGACAGTGGACCCCACACAGTCGTCCAAGAGCAAGACCACGACCAAGGACACGGACAAAGAGAAGAAGGAAAAGGAGAAGAAAGAAAAGGAGAAAAAGGAGAAGGAGGAGAAGGAGAAGAAGGAGAGGGAGAAAAAGGCGAGGGAACAACCCGCGGCCAAGAGCAAGGCGTCGCCGGCCAACGCATCGTCGGCCAAGGCTCCCAAGGCCGACTCCGAAAAGGAGTCCGCGTCCAGCTCCTCCAAGAAGAGCGCGTCGTCCTCGGGCAAGGGCAAGATTTCGGGCGGGCTCTCTTCCGAAGCCAAAGACGACGTGACCATCGCCAGGGGCGACAAAGTCGGGTCCTCGTGGAAGGTTTGGAGCGCGGAGAACTGGAGTTCCCGCAAGGCGCTGCGCAAGATGTCCGACAGCATCAAGGCCGGCTCGCTGTCCGAGGAGGCCGTCAAGGCGCTCAGCGACCGCGCCGCGGCGATGGCCAATCTCGGTGTGAGTATTTCGGCTGTGTCTGGCGCCACGGAAGAGCAGCGCAAACAAATCCGCGCCGCCCTGGATGGTGTGGCGGCGAATGTGTTCGGGACAACCGGCGACGCGCGCCCCAAGCTCCTTGCCGCCTTGGATGCCAAGCTCACCAAGGGCGATCTGACCTCCGTCGAAGCCCAGGAGCTGTGTGAGCAGGTCGCGCGTCTCTACACGCTCAAAGCCTCGCTGGGGTCCGCCGCGGGCCTCAGCGACGCCGCACGTGAGAAAGCGGGCGAGGAGTTCGACAGTCTGCTGGCGAATCTTTTCGAGTAACCTGCGCTGAAAACATCAACCGGCCGGCGGCCTCAGACCGCCGGCCGGTTTCTATTCCCGTCCGGCCCGTCCAGCAAGTCCGGCGCATCAATACTCACCCAGCGGACACCCGTTCACGTACACGGGCTCGCCATCGAGCTCAACCTTGATCACCGCGCAACTGGGGTGGGGAGGCCGGGCAGGCAGACCACTCAGCACGAGGCGGCCGTTAGATTCCTGGCGCACATGCGCGCGCTTGCCCGTGGCCAGCAGCGTGGCCGAGCGGACCTTGTTGCCTACGCCCGCCACAATCGCCTCTTCCCCCGGCCACCGGAACACGTGCAGATAGGCCGTGGCCCCCTTGCGCGTCCACAGCCCCAGCATCCCCGGCGAGAAGGGGCAGCGCTGCGATCCGTAGATTGCTTCCCCGTTCACCGCCATCCACTGGCCTATGGCCCGCAACCGCGACGCGCTTTCGGCCGGCACGACGCCGTTCGCCTTGGGGCCGATGTTCAGCATGTAGTTCCCCTCGCCCGACGCCGCCTCCACCAGGTACTGAATCAGTTGCGCCGGGCTCTTCTGGTTCGGGTTGTGGCGGATATACCCCCACCCGCAGAAATCCCCGATCGTCATCACTGACTCCCAAGCCCGCCCCGGCTTCGACGCCTTTACCACCTGCTCTGGCGTGTCAATGTCCTCCGGCACGCCCGAACGGTTGTTAATGATGAGGTGCGGCTGCAAGCGGCGCGCCATGGCGTTGATCTCCTTCGAGCGCCAGAACTCGCCCACGCTCATGCCCCAGCGCGGCTCGCGGCTTCCGCCGAAGAAATGCGTGTCCTTGGCCGGGAACCAGTCGCCGTCGTACCACAGCACGTCGATTTTGCCGTACTGCGTCAGCAGCTCGCGCACCTGCTCGCGCGCCTGGCCGATGAGGGCTTCATAGTCCCTCGGCTCCTTCTTAGGGCCGCGCCAGTAGGCTGGGAAGCGCCAGTCGAGGAGGGAGTAGTAGAGCCCCACCTTCAGCCCGGCCGCGCGGAAGGCATTCACGACCTCGGCCACAAAGTCGCGCCGCGCCGCCGTCTTGACGCTCGTGAAGTCGCTCACCTGGCTGTCGAACAGGCAGAAACCGTCGTGGTGGCGGGTGGTGAAACACGCGTACTTCGCGCCTGCTTCCACGGCCAGCCCCGCCCACGCCGCCGGGTCGAAGCGATTGGGGCGGAACCTGTCCGCCAGGCGCGCGTATTCCCGCGGCGGAATGCGCTCCTGGTACATGGCCCACTCCCCGCGTTGCATCACCGAATACAACCCCCAGTGAATAAACATGCCGAACCGGGCCTCATGGAACCACTTCATGCGCTCTTGGTAGGTTTGTTTGTGGGGCATAGGAGCCTCTGACAGGACGAAGGAGAGCGGGAGCCACGGACGACATTGGTCAATTCAATGAGACTAATCGAATCGCGGGGCCAGCGCAACAGGCTTGACGCCTGCGGCCGTCAAGCGTAGGATTCCGCGATCGCGTTGCCCTGCGTGCGTGATGAGGAAGAGGAGAGCCGCTCATGCGTCCTGGTCTGTGGACTAGCTATCTTGTGGATCTGTCTCCCGAGGACATGGTGAAGACCTTTGCGCGCAAGGGGTGGCGCGAGCTGGAAATGTCGGATGAGCACGGAGCCGAATTGTTGAAGCGGGGCGATCCCGCCAAGACCGGCGAAGCCTTCCGCCGCTTCGCCGCCGCCGAAGGCGTCAGTTTCCCCCAGGGCCATCTCTGGCTCTCCTGCGACATCTGCGTCCCCGATCAACTCAGCGGCCTCATGCCCTGGCTGGACATGTTCGTGGCCTTGGGCGTCGAGGCCGCCGTGCTGCACCCGGGCGGCCACGGCATGTTGGCCGCGGGCGCGCCAGCCGCGCGCATCGAGGAGACGCGGCGCCGGGCGCTGGACGTCGTCTGCTCCCGCCTGCGCGGCACGAACATGGTCATCTCCATCGAGAACATGCGCGAGTTCTGCGGCACG
>CAYYEE010000015.1:0-22250 GCA_964470775.1 uncultured Planctomycetota bacterium
AGGGTGACCTGGCCGTCGCCGCCGATGGCCACTTTGCCGTCGCGGCGCACGGTCAGGATGGTGGTAGAGCGCATGGGAACCCTCCGGAAAGGCTGGCGTATCCAGAACCCGGCCATCGCCCCGCCCCGTTCTCGGCGGTCTGGCCAGGCCCTCGACGCGTATCTGGCCAAGATACCACGCCCCCCCGGCCGCGGCAAGCGCGCTTCAAGACCCGTCGGATCCGTCCGGCAGGTCCGACAGGTCTGACGTGTCCGACGGGAGCTGCCCCGCGCCTGGCGATCCTTGTTGACGCCCTGTCGCCGGAAAAGAGACAATGCGTATGTGAGGATGGGCCGCTATACTTGTGAAAAGGAGACGCCAGGCTTCATGACCCTTGCCCCATGTGAACAGTACGCTTTGGATGCGGCCCCGGAGGCCGCACGGCAGGAAATGGAGTCCGCGCTGGCCGCGACGACCGCGGCTCAGGCGCGCGCGGTGTTTGCGCGGCGGCTGGGGATGTATCGCCGCGTGGAGGAGAACCGCGATCCTTCCACCTTTCTCCATCTGCACGAGTGCGGCGGCCACCTTCGGCCGCTCTTCGCGTTGTGGCGGCTGGAAAAAGACGAGTCCATCATCCAGAACGCGCTCAAGGTGTCCATTCTGCGGCGCCAATGGGCCGCGGCGAACCTGTTCCGCAATTACCCCGACTGCAACGAGGTCCACCACGACCCGGAGACGTTCCTCTACTTCCAGATTCCCCTGCTCGACATCACGGGCGAGGCGGGGTTGACCAAGTCCATCACGGACGTGGCGGACATGGCGGGCAACTGGGCCGAGGGCGTTCCCGCGTGGTACGACTGGGAGACGCACGGCTTCCGCTCGACGCGGCTGGGCTCGCGCCGGGTGGAGGCGGAGTGGCCCCACGACTACCAGGAGGCCAACCACTTCCGCATCATCAGCATTGCGCTGGCGGCCTATCGCCACGCGCGGCAGGACCGCTATCTGGAACTGGCCGTGGACTACGCGGACCGCTGGCGCCGGCACATTGCGCAATGCCGCGCGGCGGGCGAGCCGGTGGTGATGCAGATTCTGCCGCCGGGCGCAACGGCGGTGGAGATGGGCCACGGGGGCGCGTTGCTCAAGCAGCCCGAGCCAGGGCAGTACATGACGTTCTACACGCGCGTGGCCAGCAACACAGCCTATGACGTGATTCAGGGCTTGCAAGACGTGGCGCGGCTGAGCGGGGAGAACCGTTTTCTGGACGCGGCGGGCGAGGCGCTGGCGCAGTTCCGCGAGAACCGCGACCCGGCCACGGGCCGCTGGCCTCATTCCTGGAGCGGGGGCGAATGGCGAACCTCCTCGAACGGGGGAAAGCCGCCTCTGGCTGGAGATTCCAACACCTTCCTGGCGCGCGCCGCGCTGCGACAAGCCGCGCTGCGGCCCGAAGACGCCGGCCTGCGCGATGATCTGGCCCAGTGGGCCGAGTCGGCGCTGCAAGGCCGCGAGCCTTTCGAGTTCGCCATGAATGGGCTGCTTTTTGCCGGGTGGGCTGTGACAGGCCGGGAGGATTTCCTGGCCGCGGGCTATCGCCGGCTGGCCGCGGGCATGGCGCTCACGTTCAGCCATCCCGAGTACCACATCTGCGGCGCCACCACGCGGCCTGGCTACGGTTTGCACGTCGAATGGCCGCTGACGCTGGAGGCGGGCTACGTGGATAACGGCACGCGCGGGAGCTGGCCGCTGCGCTGGCCGTTCGAGTTGGGCAAGCGGTAGCGGTTCCCTCGCCCGGTCTGTCTGACGTGTCCGGCGGATGATCTGAAGAGAGCCCTATGCTTCGCTACGTCGCGCCGTTCGCTATCGCCGCGTTGTGGGTTCACGCCATGGCCGCGTTGATCGTGACCGAGGTGGCGCCCGCGGCGCGGGAAGCGCGCCTGGCCGAGGGCGGGTTGCGCTACGAAGAAACGCTGCGCATGCCCGAAGGCGAACGCCGGGTGTTCATGAGCGTTTGGCGCCAGCCGCCGGGCTCGGCGCCGTTGCGCGTGGGCTCGCTGAGCCACTCCGTGCGCGTGCGTGACGTGACGGTGGAGACGCAGACCCGGTTGACGCTGGACACGGACGCGGTGTTGCCTGTCCAGGGCTTGCCCGTGGGCAAGACGCTGCGCGCGCAGTTCTCGTCCAAGGCCGTGCAGGGCCGGCTTGTATCGTTCAGCGCCAGCCTGCGCGGCCAGGGCGGCGGGCCGCCGTGGGGCCGGATGGCAGGCCAGGTGGCCGGCGACAAGCTGAGCCTGCGCGCATACATTTTTGGCCAGGAGATCAGCCGCATCGTGCCCTTTGACCCCAACTACGTGCTGGACCCGGGCGCGGGCGCGCTGCTGGACCTGCCTGCGCCGCGCCTGGGCAAGCGCTGGCGCGTGCGCTCCGTGGACCCGTTCACCGCGCGGCTCAAGGAGGTCTGGGCCGAGGTGGTCCGCCGCGAGACGCTAACGTGGCAGGGGGCGGAGCAGGAGGTGTACGTCGTGACCGTCGGGTCCGCGCCCGCGCCCTCCACCGCGTGGGTGGACGACCTGGGGCGCGTGCTGAAGCAGAAAACGGGGAACCTGTTCTTCCTGCTGGAGACGAGTCCTGCCGAGGCCGGGGATGATAGAGATTGATTGCCTGACAAAGACGTTCGGCGACAAGACAGCTGTGAGCGACCTGACGCTGCGCGTGGAGCCTGGCGAGTGTTTCGCCTTTCTGGGCCCCAACGGCGCGGGCAAGACCACCACCATCAAGACCATCGCCGGTCTGCTGCGGCCCACGCGGGGCGCGGTGCGCGTGGGCGGCGCCGACACGATTCTGGAGCCGCTCCGCGCCAAGGCGCGGCTGGCCTATGTGCCGGACGAGCCGTACCTTTACGAGAAACTGTCGGGCCGCGAGTTCCTGCTGTTCACGGCGGACATGTACGGCCTGGACCGGCCTGAGGCGCGGCGGCGCATCGCCGAACTGGTGGAGACCTTCGGGCTGGCCGGGTATGTGGACGACTTGTGCGAAGGCTACAGCCACGGGATGAAGCAGCGGGTGGTGCTGTCGGCGGCGCTGCTGCGCGACCCGGCGACACTGGTGGTGGACGAACCGATGGTGGGGCTGGATCCGCGCGGCGCGCGCCTGGTCAAGGACATCCTGCGCCGCCGCGCCGAGGCGGGGGTGTGCGTCTTTTTGAGCACGCACACGTTGTCCGTGGCCGAGGAAGTGGCCACGCGCATCGGCATCATTCATCAGAGCCGGTTGATCGCGCTGGGCACGCCGCAGGAGCTGCGCTCGCGCTATGGCGGCGAACGCGGGCTGGAGAGCATCTTCCTGGAGCTGACCCGCGAGAGCGAGAAGACCGCGCCCCCGCCGGAGGAGCAGCCATGACCCAGGCGGCGCCGGGGATGAGCGTGGCCAGGCTGCTGCTCTGGCGGCTGCGCGGGTCGTGGAACGCGGTTCTCCAGCTCCGGCAGCACTCGCGGCTCAAGATCACCCTTATCACCGTGGCCGGGGTCCTGATTTGGCTCGGCATTCTGTTCGCCACGTGGGAGGGGCTGCGCTTCATGGACCGCCGCGACTTTAGCGGCGCGGTCAAGGCGGTGGTGGTGGACTTTGTGCTGTCGTCGTTCTTTCTGGCGCTACTGGTTCTGCTGTCGTTCAGCAACGGGGTCATCGTCTATGGGTCGCTGTTCCGGGGCCGGGAGGCGGCGTTCCTGATGAGCTGTCCGTTGCGGCCGGAGGTGGTGTTCTCGTATTGCGCGTGCGAGGGGCTGGCGTTCAGCTCGTGGGCGTTCCTGTTCCTGGGATTGCCCATGGTCATCGGGCTTGGGTTGAACCTGGGGGCGCCATGGGCCTATTACCCGCTGGCGCTGGTGTTCTTCGCGGCGTTCGCGCTGATTCCGGCGTCGCTGGGGGCCATGGGCGCCATGCTGGTGGCGCGGCGTGTGGCCCAGTCGCCTCGGCGGCTTGTGGCGTTGCTGGCGCTGCTGGCGGCGGTGTTGGCGGCGTCGTGGGCGGTGGGGCTGGCGGGCAGCGCGCGGTTCAGCGCGGCGCGCGGCGTGGAGGCGTGGGTGTCGGACGTGCTGGGCAAGCTGAGCTTTGCGCAGAACCCGCTGCTGCCCAGCTTTTGGGCGGCCACGGGCCTGCTGGCCCTGACGCAGGGCGACTGGCCTCTGGCCGCGTTCCGGCTGGAGCTGCTGGCGGCCAATGGGTTGATGCTGGCCATGGTGGCGTGGGCGTGGGCCAGCCGCTCGGCCGCGCCGGCGTTTCACCTCTGCCAGGGGCAGGCGCGCCGGCGCCGGGCCTACGCGGATTCGTGGGTGGACCGGTTGCTGGCTCTGGCCCTGAAGCCCGTCCCCAAGCCCGTGCGCCTGCTCATAATCAAAGACGCCAAGACCTTTCGCCGCGACGTGGCCCAGTGGTCGCAGGTGACCATCTTCTTCGGGCTGCTGGCCATCTACATTCTCAACGTCCGCCGCTTCCGCTACCACGTCATGTCCGAGGAGTGGCGCAACATGGTGAGCTTCCTGAACCTGGGCGCCACGACGTTGACGTTGAGCACCTTCACCACGCGCTTCATCTTCCCGCTGCTGTCGCTGGAGGGGCGCTGCTTCTGGACGCTGGGCCTGCTGCCCATCGAGCGGCGCGCTATCCTGACCGGCAAGTTCCTCTTCTCCTTCTGCGGGTCGCTGGTCATCAGCGAGGCGCTGATGCTGTTGAGCGACGCCATGCTGCGCGCGCCATGGCCCATGATCGTGTTGCATGCGTATATCGTGCTGGTGGTGTGCGCGGGGCTGTCGGGGCTGGCCGTGGGGTTGGGCGCGCTGTACCCCAACATGGCCGAGGAGAACCCGTCGAAGATCGTGAGCGGCTTTGGCGGGTCGCTGAACCTGATGCTGAGCATGCTCTATCTGACGCTGGTGATCGCGCTGTTCGCCGTGCCGTTCCACATGGCGTTTCTGGGAGGGCAGCCGGGGCGATGGCTGAGGCCGTGGCTGGCGGTGGCCACGGTGGTGTCGGGCGCGGCCGGGGCGCTGGTGACGTGGCTGCCGTTGCGCCTGGGGGCGAGGGCGTTTGAGAAGATGGAGGCGTAGCAGCCTGTTGAAAATGCCGCGTCTGTTCCGGGGACGCGTTGCGATCCCGCCGTTGGCGGGCTGAGGCGCCATGTCCCCGCCGACGCGGCGCCTTTTTCAACGGGCCGGCAGGTGGCTGGCGGACTTGTCCGACGGGTCCGACACGTCCGGAGCGCTACGTCTGCATGGTGTCGAGCAGGTAGAGGCCGGCGGCCGCGCCCAGGGCCACGGGCGTCAAGGCGGCCAAGGCGGGCGGGAGCTGGCCGTGGTCTCCCAGATGCTGGGCCAGGAACACCACGGCGTAGAAGAGCAGGCACACGACCACGGACGCGCCGATGCCCAGCAGCCGGCTGCGCAGCAGCCGCTCGTGGCCCAGCGTGAGAGGCACGGTGAGCGCCAGCAGGATGAGCCCCGTGAGGGGGCTGGCCATGCCCGCGTAGAGACGCTGGCGCAGGCCGGTCTTTTCGGGGAAGAGCCGCACATAGCGCGCCAGGTCGCGCAAGGGCCAGACGGAAGCGTCCGTGCGGTGGTGTTTGAGGTGCTCGGGCTGGAGGACGGTGCGCCACAGGGCCTTGGGCATGCGGCGCACGCCCACGATCTCGGCGTTCTCCAGCGCCCAGCCGTCGCGCGTGTGCCAGGCGCGCTCGGCCACGACCATGGCGGCCCGGTTGTCGGGCAGCAGCAGGCCCACCATGAGGTTGGTTAGCTGGCCTTTGACGAAGTTGTAGCCCGCGTGATAGACCGGGTCCGCGCCGGTCAGGGTCCACGGCTTCCAGGGCGCGCCGGAGTTGGGGTCCAGGCCGGTGAGGTCAACGATCTGGCTCGTCGGCTCGCGCACGACGCCCTGGCATTGGGGGGCGTAGTCGGTCTGGCCGATGGCCTCGTGGAAGAGGCGCATGGCCGTGGATTCGGCGCCGGGGACAACGTATTCGCGGTTGAGGACCAGGAGCAGCGAGAGCAGGGCCGCGGTGACGAAGATGGGGGACAGGGCGCGCATGAGGCTGACGCCCGAGGCCTTCATGGCCACGAGTTCGTTGTGTTTGCTCAGGTCGCTGAGGCCGAAGGCGGCGCCGATGACCATGGCCATGGGCGCCACGAAGCCGACGTAGTAGGGGGCGTGGTTGGCGTAGATGACGCCGATGCGGCCGAGCGTGGACAGAAAGCCGTTGCCGTGGCGGATGAACTCGGGCAGGTGGGTGAGGATCTCGGACACGACGAACAGGCCCACCAGCGCGGCCAGGGCCACGCCAAAGGGCGCCAGGAAGACGCGCGCCATGTAGCGGTCCAGCGCTCGCACGCTTACCTCCGCACAACCCGGGTCTGCAGGAAGAGCCCCAGCCCGCCCACCACGGCCACCGGCGTCCAGAATCCGGCCGCGGCCGGCAGGTAGCGCTCGGACACCAGCGCCTGGGCCACGACGACCAGGGGGTAGTAGATGAGCAGGATGACGCCGAAGCTGTACGCCAGGGCGAAGATGACGCTGCCGCGGTGGCTGAGGATGCCCAGCGGCGCGCCGAGCATGACGAACGCGAGGCACGCCGCGGCGCCGGCGTTGCGCGTGTGGAACTCGGCCACGGCCGAGACGAGGCGCTCGTGTTCGCGGGCGGCCTCGAACTCGCGGGTGAGGCGCTTTTCTTCGGTCAGCATGGCGTTGCGGCGCGACTCCATTTCGTCGAGCACGCCTTGGAGGCGGGCCAACTGCTTCTGGTGGCGGTCCACGTCGGCCTGGGCTTGGCGGAGCTCCTCCTGGGCCGCGGCGGCCTGGCGCTTGAGGCCTTCCTCTTCGGCCGCCAAGGAGGCTCGCGATGTGGCCAGGGCGGCCAGGCGCGCGATGGCGCCTTCGGCGCGGATGTCCTGCTCCAGCTCCTTGCGCTCGGCGTCCACGTCGGCCACGCGGCGGCGCACGCCATCGAGCTCCGCGGCCAGCCGCTCGATGCGCTGGCTGGCGGCGCGCAGGGCCCGGGTCGAGGCCTGGACGCCTTGGCTGGCTTCGTCGCGTTCGGCTTTGGGGGCTTCCATCTCGCCATCCAGCCGGCTGCGCTGGCGGGATACGGCCTCGCGCTCCTTTTCCTTCTCGCGGCGGGCGGACTGCGGATGGGGGACATCGGGCAGCGCGGCCACGCGCGCGCGCAGGGCCGCGATTTCGCGGATGAGCCGGGGCAGGACCATGCCCGAGGGCCGTCCCGAGGCGCGGCGCTTCTGCGTGGACAGGTCCACGTCCAAAGACAGGTTGGACGGGCCGGCGACGGACAACCCTCCCCGGGGCGCGCCGCCGCTCTTGAGCCACTGGTCCAGCGCTTCCAGGCCGCCGGCCGTGCTCTCGGGCTCCAGGACCATGCAGTCGAACAGCTCGATGCGGGCTTTGAGCGCGTCCTCGAAGACCAGGCAGCGGCCCCGGCGGGCGCGCATGACGCGCTTGACGACCGAATAGGGGGCGTCGAAGACCACGACGTCTTCCCACTCGCCCGCGCGCGAGCCGCGGCCGGCCACGGAGATGCGGTAGGAGCCGATGTTGTAGTCTTTGGCCTCGCCGCCCAGGTCTTTGAGCATGGTCTGGAAGATGCGCTCTTTGAAGCTGTCCACGCGGCTGGTGGCCTCGGGCAAGGTCCACTGGTTGAGGACGAACGAGCCGGCGCTGGCCAGCGCGCCCAGCAGGAGGACCGGCGCCACAAGGCGTTCGGGCGGGGCGCCGCTGCTGCGGGCGGCGATGATCTCGTTGTCGCCGCTCATGCGGCCGAAGACGAGCGTCACCGCGCACAGCAGCGCCGTGGGCGTGGCGTAGGGCGTGGCGTAGAGCAGGAGATAATGCCACACGCCGCGGATCTGGATGATGTTGTAGCCGTCGCGCATCATGGCCGCGCCCATGCCCAGAAAGATCATGCTCGTCATGGCGAACAAGCCCACGGCGAACGATGCCAGGGTCTGACGCAGGACGTATCTTTCCAGTGTGAAGGCCAAGGCCCTTCTCCAAGGCGCAGCGGCCGCGCCGACGGCTGCGCGGCTGGCGTGTGTGGAGGGACGACCGAAATAGCCGGAGGTCCCTTTGGAGCGGCAAGGCGGCGGACGGCGTCCCCGGCAGGGCTGGCGCCGCCCCCGCGGTTTCCGCCCTCCGAAAAAGGACGTGTCGCGCCATTATAGCGGCCCATGCGTCGGCGGGCAATCAAGGTTTTCGGCGCGGATGGACTAAGGGAGAAAAGCGGATGGGGCAAGGGCTCCTCATTTGCAGCCGTTATGCGCAAGGCCCTGGTTCGGCTTCTGCTCGGCCGTGATCCCCTATGATCTCTTGACAATGCAATATCCAGATATATTATATATAAATGATACAGATAATTGACGGCGTAAATATCGGATTTGAATATGCAAACATGCCTCGACATCAAGCTGGACAGCGAATCGAGAGACTCGATCTACCGTCAAGTGAGCGACTGCATCGCCCACGCCATCCGCCAAGGTGATCTGCGTCCCAACGACCGGCTGCCTACGGAGGAGGAGCTGGCTCGCCGGCTGCGCGTGCACCGTCTTACGATCAGCCGCGGCTATGACCTGCTGCGCGAGCAGGGCTTGGTCGTGCGCCAGCGCGGACGCGGCACCTTTGTGAAGCCGGCCGGAACCGGCGCGGAGGCCGAAGCCAAGCGCAACGGGATCTCGGTCGCTGGGTTCATTTGGAGCCCGGCCGAGAGCCGCGCCACGAACACGGTGGACCATTTCATCCGCGAGGAATTGAGGGCTGGGTTCGCGGCCAGGCTGGGCCGCGCAGGCGTGGTGTGCGAGTTGATCTGCATGGAGAACTTGAACCAGCCCGTGTGGAACGGCGGCCTGGCGCGGCTCGACGGCGCCCTGATTCTCAGCGCCCACAGCGCCGAGCCGCGTTGCGCGTGGGAGCTCATCGACCGCGGCGTGCGCGCGGTCATCCCCTTCTGGCCGTCGGCTTTGCCGGGCATGGTGAGCGTGGCTTACGACGTGCGCAAGGGCACGTGGCTGGCCACGCAACACCTGGCGCAGAGCGGCTATCGCCGCATCGGCTTCATGGGCCGGGGGCCTTCCGCGGACGAGCACCCCAAGTTCGACGGCTTCGCCGCGGCGCTGCGCGAAAACGGGCTGGACCTGCGCGCGCAGGACATCTTGGAGACCGAAGGCCCGTTCCGGCCGGGCGAGGCCACGACCATAATCCGCCGCCGCCTGGCCCAGGGGCCGCTGCCCGAGGCGTTGGTGGCGGAAACGGATTTTGTGGCGCTTGAGGTCTTGGAGGCGCTGGCTTTCGAGGGGGTGCGCGTGCCTGAGGACATCGCCATCGCCGGCTACAACAACATCCCCGAGGGCGCTTCGTCTTGCCCTGCCCTGACCAGCGTGCGGCCGCCCTATCGCGAGATCGGCGAGGGCGCGGCCGAGACGCTTCTGCGCTGGCCCAAGGGCGGTCCCGCGCCCAAGGACGTTGTGCTGCAACCAGAACTGGTGGAGCGCGAGTCCACCCGCCGCAAGGCCTGACAGGAGGATGAGACCATGAGCCTGTTCCCGAGACGTCTGCCGGCGTTTACGCTGATCGAGCTGCTGGTGGTCGTGGCGATCATCGCCATCCTGGCCGCCATGTTGCTGCCTGCGCTGTCTTCGGCGCGCGAGAAGGCGCGCATGGCCAATTGCATGATGAACATGAAGCAGATCGGCGCGGCCATGGCCGCTTACGCGGGCGACTTTTCCGGCTATTTGCCCTCGTGGCCGGGCTGGATGAACGTCCAGGACGTGGGCGACGACTGGTGCGATCCGAACATGGCGTCGTGCACGGACGACGCGGTGCACGGCTATTCCACGGGCGGCAACGCCCGGTATATTCCGGTGTGGCACGAATCCTATAGCGACAAGGCCTTTGCCCTGGTCTACAAGACGTACTCGTCGGCCCGGTTCTCGGCCAGCGACACCGCGTCGAACACGCCCCTGCCCATCACCAGCCGCCTTGTGGCTGAGGGGCTTCTCAGCATATGGAACACCATCGGCTATGGCCGCAAGAACACGTTGGGCGACAAGTACCAGGCCGGACTGCTGAACATGGCGCCCATCGGGCTGGGCTTGCTGACCGCGTCCAATTATCTGCCGGACGCGCGCACGCTCTACTGCCCCAGCGCCAAGGGCATGAAGAGCCACTACACCCAGTCCGCCGCGGCCAGCCCCGGCGTGTACACCGAATACGGCGCGTGGAATTTGGCCCACTGGCAGGAAGCGGGCGGAGTGACGGGCGAGACGCTGCAGTACGGCGATTGGAGCAAGCGCACGCGCAACAGCAATGAAATGGTGGCCTTCTCCAACTACGCCTATCGCGGCGCGCCCTTGTCGCTCTACGTGCCTTGGCACGCATGGGAGGATGGCAAGTCGGACCGCACGCGGCTGGTGGGCGTCAAGCCCAATTTGCTGGCGCGCGTGGGCCAGCCCTACTTCCGCACGTTCCGCGAGCTGGGCAACCGGGCCGTGGTGTCGGACGTGTTCGGCAAAGGCGGCACCAATGACGCCCAGGGCATCCGCCGCTATGGCGGCACGCCGGCCTACGATACGGTGTCGAGCCAGTCGTTCTTCAGCTTCGCGCTTCAGGCGCACCGCAACACTTTCAGCGTGCTCTACGGCGACGGCCACGCGGCCCCCTACAACGACCCGCAGGAGCGCATCGCCTGGCATGGCCAAGTGGAAGGCCAGTACCGCCACTCGTTGGGCTGCAACTATTACTACGGCAACTTGGCCAGCGACACCAGCCACGTTGGTCCTTTCGGCAAGACGCTCGCCTGGGGCCGGTACATCTACTCCGGCCCGGCCATCTGGCATTACTTCGACACAGCCAACCAGACCGACGTGGACGCGAACTGAACGCGGCCGCCCTGCCGTTGCGCCAGCCCGGTCCGAATCCTCCAAGGAGACCCCATGCGCGGAAGTCTGCTTCTCGCGGCGGCGCTGGCCGCCTTGTGCGCCCTGGCCGGCGCGGCCGATGACGATTTCGTGACTCTGCCCCGCGTCCAGCGCAAGCCCGTCCTGGGCCGGCCGCACGTCTTCCCCCTCAATGGCGTCAAATACAACCTGTATCGCAACTATCTCCGCGACTGGGTGGACCGCCCCCTTCTGCACGACCGTTCGCTGCGCGACGACACCAAGCCCGAAACCCTAAACTTCCCCGAGTTCTCCCGCCAGATCAAGACCGGCCTCAGCTACAGCCTCGACGGCTTCGCCATTCTCGTGGGCACGTCGGGCATGGTCCAGCGCTACTTGGACGCCGTGGACTTCACCGACCAGTTCAAGCCCAAGGACTTCTACATTCTGCTCGAGTTCGGCACGGGCGGCCTGGGCAAGGACGGCGATATTAAGGACATCGTGGCCTATCAGGCCAAAGCTCTCGAACGCGCGCTGGCGTCGCCCCACAGCCTGCGCCACGGCGGCAAGGTCGTCATCGCCTCCTATGTCGCCAGCGGCTCCACGCCCGCCGTCTGGGCCAGAATCCTCGCCGCGCATCGCCAGCGTTTCGGCGATACGTTCCTCTTCGTGGCGGACGTGCGCAGCGGACTGCACGAGTTGCAGGAGGAGTTCCACGCGCACAACGGCAAGGTGAACAAGGCCACGCTGGAGACGGCGCGCACGGCGCTGCGCGCGTGGCTCGACGTGTGCGACGGCATCATGTTCGGCGGGCCCAACCACATGGCGGTCATGCCCAGCCGCGAGCTCGACGCGCGGTTTTACGAAGAGGTCGTGGCGCCGCTTTACGCGGGTGTGCTGGCCGAAAAGCCCTACGCAGGCAAGATGCTGGCGCTGGGCGCGGCCCTGGGCTACACCAACCACTTCTCCGGCTCGACCCAGCACGAAGACGGCACGCGCCACCTGCGCCTGACGCTGGAGACCGCGCTCAACGCGGGCGCGGACCTGGTCGTCATGCCCGAGTGGAGCGAGTTCAACGAGAATACGTGCCTCATGCCCACTCTTTTCAACTCCTTCTCCACGCAGCGCGTGATGAAGTTCTATCTGGACCGCCTCAAAGGCGCCGCGCCTCAGCCCAACCCCGGCGACGACGCGTCCATCCCCAACCTGATCGTCAGCTATCGCCGCATCCTCAAGGCCGGCGAGCCGCTGCTGGTCGAGTTGCTGAACGTGCCAGACGGCAGCGCGGGCGCGTACACGGTGACGGCTTCCGTGTTGGGAATGGACGGGGGCGTGGCAAAGACCTTTGCGCCGGCGGCGTTCGACGCGGCCAAGCTGCAAGAGAAGCGTTTGACAGCCGCCACCGAAGAGCTGGCCATGAACCCGGTCCTGCGCCTGCGGCTGGCCGTCAAGGGCGCGGACGGCAAGGAGCGGGTGTTCGAGGACGGGCTGTTGCACGTGCGGCTGCGGCCGTCGTGGAATTGGAACTACAAGTGGGCCAAGATGCCGTTGCGCGACCTGCTGGCGCCGGAAAAGGCCAGCTTCGCCGCGGTGGCCAAGCCGGGCCAGGCCGGCGCCGTGGAAGCGCGCGGCGAAGTGAAGCTCGGCGAGAAGCTGGCCGCGCTGGAGGTGATCGCCGACGACGAAGAGCTTTTCGCCGTAGACCGCCTGAAAGAGTATCCGCCCCAGGAAACCCATGCTCTGTTCCGCGTGGGCTATCTCTCGTTCCGCACGCTGCCCTTCAAGGGCAGCATGACCGTGCGCGACGCGCGGTTCAAGATGTACCCCCCTGTTCTCTATCACGCGTCGCTCAAGGGCCAGGTGTGGACCATCAACGACAAGAGCAACACCAGCGAGCGCGGATTCATCCTGGCCGTGCCCCGCGAGGACATCGCCAAGGGCGTGCTGGAGCTCAACTTCAATTCCATCAAGGAAGGCGTGCCTCTGGCCAAGGTCGCGGCCGACGGCGTCTACTCGGTCTCCACCAGGGACGGGTTCTTCCTCACCGTGGAAGACTTCCGCAAGCTGCCCGACATCCCGGTTCACCCGGACGTCAACGAGGCGTCGTTCGCGGCCACGGTGTGGACGGACGGGCCGCGGCCGGTGGTCTGGATGCGGGCGGTGACGAAATCGGGCAAACTCTACTTTTCGCGGCCCGTAGTCCTGGGCCGGGCCGCCGGACCGGAGCATATCAACGTCTTCAGCATGACCTCTTCGCCCATGCGGACCGTGGCCGCGGCTGTGGACAAGAGCGATCTGCCCGATCTGAACTACGTGTTTTCGCCGGTTTTGGGCGCGCGGCTGGCCACGGCCGCGGGACGCGACTGGCAAGCCCAGCTCGGCGGAGGCGCGGACCCGGGCTCGGCGGCGCGCTACTTCAACGACAAGACCTATCCCAAGACCGCCCAAGAAGCCGCGCCGCAGTGGGTCCGCGAAGACGGCGTCTTCTGCCTCAAGTTCGACGGCAAGGGCAACATCGTCACCTTCCCCCGCGAGACCATCCCCAGCGGCTCGTTCCGCCTAAGCTTTGAGATCAAGCCCTTGTCCAACAAGGAGCAGGCGCTGCTCGAGTGTCGCTCCAAGTACATCGGCCCGCTGCACCTGCGCCTGAAGAGCGGCAAGCTGCAGGCGGTGTATCGCGACTGGAACCTGACCAAGCACGCGCAGGCGGAGTTCGGCGTAGAAGCGGGCGAAAGCGTTCAGATTCCCCTGGGCAAGTGGTCCAAGGTCGAGGTGGCCTATGACCTGAAGCGTTTGCGCATCAGCGTCAACGGCAAGGCCGGCAAGGACACGCCGCTGTCGCAGCCAGGTTACTCGTTCAGCTCTTGCGTGTTCGGCGGTTTCGGCGGCGACAGCGCGGCTTACTACGAGGGGTACCTGAGGGCCTTCCGCGTTCAGCATGGGGCGAAGATGGACTGAGGCGTGGGACCCGGCTCGCGCGGCTCTTTCGGACGCGCCTGACCTGTCCGACGCAATCTGGCCGCCAAAGACGGCGCCGAGCCGGTCAACCGCCGCCTGTGCTGGGAAAGCGCGGGCCAGATCGAGGCCGGCGCGGTTCTGGCCGTTGACCTGGGCGGCATCGTCAAGAAGGCGCGCGAAAAGGCCAAGCGGTTCTGCGAGATCGCGACCTTCCACCAGCGCAAGCGGACATTCTTACATGCCGAAGAACAGACATTACTCTCCGCGCTTGACCTCTTCCGGCGATTCCTTGACGGGGAAAGGGGGGAGTGCTATGCTGAAAGTTCCGAGCTTTTCGGGTGGACCGAAGCGTCCGGCCGTGGGGGGACTGCGCGTGTCCGGCCCATGGCAAGCCTTGCGTATCATTATTGTTGCGCCTGCCCCCAACGCGGAGGCGAGGCGTTTCCCTATTCCTTTTGCAGGGGAAGAAAATGGCATCAGACATGGTTGAAATCCGCTGGCACGCCCGCGGCGGCCAAGGCAGCAAGACCGCGGCGACGCTGCTGGCCTACGTGGCGCTGGCCGAGGGCAAGTACGGCCAGGGCTTTCCGGACTACGGGCCGGAGCGCGAGGGCGCGCCGATGCGGGCATACACCCGCATCAGCAGCCAGCCCATCCGCACCCACAGCGCGGTTTACACGCCCGACATCGTGGTGGTGCTCGACCCGACGCTGCTGGATTCCGTGAAGGTGACGGACGGCATCAAGGACGACGGCGTGCTGGTGGTGAACACGTCCGATTCGCCCGCGGAAATCCGCAAGAAGACGGGTCTGACCACGGGCAAGGTTTATTGCGTCAACGCGACCGAGATTTCGATCAAGGAGATCGGCCGCAATATCCCGAACACGCCGATGATGGGCGCCCTGCTGAAGGCTTCGCCGCTGGTCAAGTTGGAGACGGTGAAGCACGACGTGGAGAAGAAGCTGAAGTCGAAGGGCGACCGGGTGATTCAGGGCAACTACCGCGCCATTGACCGCGCTTACGAGGAGGTACAGGTAGGGTGAGCGAACTCAAGGGATCGAGCGAACTGGCGATTGGCGGCGCCATTATGGACGCCGGCAGCAGCATGAACAACCCGACGGGCACGTGGCGGACGTACGTGCCGGTGCGGGACTACGCCAAGTGCATCCACTGCCTCCGGTGCTGGATTCTGTGCCCGGATTCGTCCGTCCTCGTCAAGGACGGCAAGGTGGTGGGGACGGACCTGGACCACTGCAAGGGCTGCGGCATCTGCGCGCGCGAGTGCCCGCCCAAGGTCAAGGCGATCGTGATGAAACTGGAAGGCGCCATGGCGCCTGGCGAGAAAAAGGGCTGATTATTCCACCCGGCCCGCCCTGGGCGGGCTGGCCATCAAGGAGAAGAACTTCATGGGCAAACTGGCAGCTATGACCGGCAACGAGGCCGCGGCCAACGCCCTTCGCCAGGTGAACCCTGACGTGGCCGGCGTTTACCCCATTACGCCTCAAACGGAGTTGATGCACGAGTTCGCCGCTTTCGCGGCCAACGGCAAGGTGGACACGGAAATCGTGCTGGCCGAATCGGAGCACAGCGCGATGAGCATCACGGTGGGCGCGGCGGCGGCGGGCGCGCGCGCGGTGACGGCCACCTCGGCCAATGGCCTGGCGCTGATGTGGGAAATCGTCTACATCGCGGCGTCGAGCCGGCTCCCCATCGTGATGCCGGAGATCAACCGCGCGCTGAGCGGTCCGATCAACATCCACTGCGACCATTCGGACACGATGGGCTGCCGCGACAGCGGCTGGTTGCAGATCTTTTCGGAGAACGCGCAGGAGGCCTATGACAACACGTTGCAGGCGTTCCGCATCGCGGAGCACCCGGACGTGCTGTTGCCCTGCATGGTGACGCTGGACGGCTTTGTCATCAGCCACACCATGGAAGCGCTGAAGCTGCTTGACGACGACGTGGCCAAGAAGTTCGTGGGCGAGTACAAGCCCGCGCGCGCGCTGCTCGACGTCGAGAAGCCCTGGACCTTCGGCCCGCTGGACTTGCAGAACTACTACTTTGAGCACAAGTACCAGCAGGTGGGCGCCATGCGCAACGCGCTCAAGGTGATCGAGGACGTGGGCAAGGAGTACGGCAAGATCAGCGGCCGGAGCTACGGTCTGAGCGAAGGCTACAAGCTGGACGACGCCGAGTATGTCGTCGTGGCTTTGGGTTCCACGGCGGGCACGGCCACGGTGGCTGTGGATGAGATGCGCGACAAGGGCGTGAAGGCGGGCGTGTTGAAGCTGCGCGTGTACCGCCCGTTCCCGGCCTGTCACATCGTGGAGCGCCTCAAGGGCGCCAAGGCCGTGGGCGTCATGGACCGCAGCATCTCCTTCGGGCTTGGCGGGCCGCTGTTCCACGAGATTCGCTCCGCCGCGTACGGCAAGTTGTCGACGCCCATGCAGAGCTTCATCTACGGCCTCGGCGGCCGCGATATCACCGTGGAGCAGATCAAGGGCGTGTTCGAGGACCTGAAGAAGACCGCCTCGGGCGCGCCGGCCGAGACGCGCTATGTGGGCTTGAGACCCTGACCCCCAGCCAACCGCATAGGAGAGCGATAGATGGCGATCAACCTTAAGAAGCTGTCGGAACGGCCGGATATCCTGGCCGGGGGGCATGCGGCCTGCGCCGGCTGCGCCGCGCCCGTTGTGATGCGCCAGGTGACCTTGGCCGCGGAGAACCCGCTTGTGTGCGGCTGCGCCACGGGGTGCATGGAAGTGGTGACGACCATCTTCCCCACCACGGCCTGGCGCGTGCCGTTCATCCACAACGCGTTTGAGAACAGCGCGGCGACCATGAGCGGCGTGGAGGCCGCGTACCGCGCGTTGAAGCGCCGCGGCAAGATCCCCGCGGACAAAGAGATCAACTTCATCGCGTTCGGCGGTGACGGCGGCACGTACGACATCGGGTTCCAGTCGCTGTCGGGCATGCTGGAGCGCGGCCACAAAATGCTCTATGTGTGCTATGACAACGAGGCGTACATGAACACCGGCATCCAGCGGTCGTCGGCCACGCCCAAGGGCGCGGCGACCATGACCGCGCAGGCGGGTTCGGTGAAGGCGGGCAAGGAGCAGAACCGCAAGGACCTGACCGCGTGCGTCATCGCTCACAACCCGGCCTACGTGGCGCAGGCTTCGCCCCACAACTTCCGCGACCTGATGGAGAAGGTGCAGAAGGCGTTGCGCGCGGACGGGCCAGCCTTCATGTGCGTCCTGGCCCCTTGCCACCGCGGCTGGCGCTTCAAGCCCGAGGACGCGATTGATGTCGCGGCCGAGGCGGTGGAGACGTGCTTCTGGCCGCTGTTCGAATGGGAGAAGGGCAAGTACACCATCAACTACAAGCCCAAGGAAAAGAAGCCCCTGGAAGGCTGGCTGAAGCGTCAGGGCCGTTTCTCGCACCTGTTCGAGCCGGCCAACCGCCACATCATTGACGAGCTTCAGGCCGAGACGGACCGCAAGTGGAACGAGCTGCTCAAGTTTGAGGAAATGAGCAAGGCGTAACCGCTGGCGGGCCAGGCCGCGGCGAACCACCACACGGGGGAAGGCCCGGACAGGGCCTTCCCCCGTTGCTTTGGCGGCGCGCTCAAGATGCCGAACTTGGCGGAGGGGTCTGGCCTGTTGGACGGATGAGGCGCAAGGAGAACACGGGATGACATCTACGACGCCGGACGCCTCGATGGTCGCTTATTGCGGGTTGTACTGCGGGTGTTGCGGGGCGCGCGTCAAAGGCCGCTGTCCGGGCTGCCACGGCAACCAGAAGGCGACGTGGTGCAAGATCCGCGCGTGCTGCATGGAGCGGGGCTATCAGAGTTGCGCGGACTGCAAAGACCACTTGGATCCGCGGACCTGCAGGAAGTTCAACAACTTCATCTCCAAGGTGATCGGGTTCGTGCTGCGCTCGGACCGGGCGGCGTGCGTCATGCAGATACGGAAGCTGGGGGCGCAGGGCCACGCGGAGGCTATGGCGGCGCAGGGGCGGCGCTCGATGCCCCGGGGCGCGGCGCGCTGAGGCCGGGGCATGTCTCTGTCGGACAGGTCCGGCGCGTCTGAGAAGCCGGACGGGCCGGACCGATGGAGGGGCAGGAGGCAACGGGCGAGCGTCACGTCTGGCGCGTTTTCAGCCCGGCCCGGCTGGCCGCGCGCAACTGCTGCTTGTCCGCGGAGGCAAAGAGCTCCGCCTCCCACGCCAGGGCGCACGCGATGCGCAAGGCGTCCGTCGCGCTTGATGGGCTCGCCTCCATCACATCGAGAGCCAACGCGACGACCTGTGGCGTGAGACCCACGATGTCAGCGTCCTGGATGTCTTCCAGCAGCCTCTGTTTGGCTTCTCTGTATTGGGGCCGCGTCAGGGACCGTTCCCGCAGGCGCCGGTTGAGGGCAGAGACGACCTCCGGGGCGCAGAGAACACTAAGGCCCAGTTCGGCCGCGGCCTGGCAGAGCGCATCGACTTCTCCGCTTCCGGGTTCCTCGACGAACCGCTTGGCAGAGGCGGAGGAGTCAAGGAAGAGTCTCACGCCGCCGCTCACACTCCCAGGTCGCGCAGATACTGACGGCTGCGGCGGATGCTTTCGGCCGGGGGCAGGGTGCTCCGGTCCTGCTCCACGGTGAGCCATTCCAGGGGGGCCAGGGCCGTCATCTTCAGGATGGCGGGGAAGTCGAGGTCGCCGGCGCCCAGCTCCAGGAAGGTGAGCGAGCCATCGGCCAGCCGCTGCTTGGGCCGGCCGTCCTTGAGGTGCACCAGGCCCGCGCGCTTGCGCTGGTGGTAGAGGAACACGGCCGGGTCGAGCCCGGCGTCGGCCACCCAGAAGGTGTCGATGCACAGCTTGACGAGGCCGGGGTCCGTGCCCTGGCAGAGGATATCGAAGCCGGTCTTGCCGCCGAAATCCTCGAACTCCCACGAGTGGTTGTGGTAGCAGAAGACGAGGCCCTTCTGCCGGGCCAGCTCGCCTACCTGGTTGAAGACAGAGCAGGCCTGTTCGTAGAACTCGAGCTTGCCTTTGCCGCCCACGCCGGAGCAGATGAGGTGCTTGCCGCCGGCTTCGGCCACATACTCCAGGGCCGCGGCCGAGCGGGCCAGAGTTGGAAAGCCGGTGTGACAACCGGCCAGGCCCAGGCCTGCCAGCTCCAGCGCGCGCGCCAGCCGCTTGGGCGGGACGTCGTCGAGCATCAGCCCCGTCTCCGCTCCGTCGTAGCCGGCCTCGGCCACGGCGGCCAGCGTGGCTTCCAGGTTCTTTTTGGCGTCATCACCAAAAACGATCAACTGCGTCGCGACTTTGGGCATAACCACGTCTCCAATGGCCAGGGTCACGTCAGCCACGGCGGCGCCTCGGCCCCCGCAGTGGTTTCTAGTTTACCATTCCACGTCGTGTCCGCAAACCCAGCCGCAAGCGCGGGGGCGTTTGCGTTGCCGGGTGCGCCTCTTTTCAGGACCGCGCCTTCCGGTGTGCGTGGCAGGCCCAGCCGGACTCTGGGGCGTCCCCCTTCCGCTGACTCGATCAACCCGCGTGTCGAGAGGCCCGCGGGCGCGAAAATATGACTTGACAAGTCGGAAAATGCAGAGTATGTTTACTGACAGAAAAGGTTGTATACGTCGCAGGGCTTTGCTGGCGTCAAATGAAGTGGTGGCGCGGACGTATACAGTTAGTAACGCCTGTCCAAGAGGGCATGGCAAAACAGGAAACCGGCGGTGGCATAACGCGCCGCGCAGAGTATGAGGAGGGACGGTCATGGTCCGCACGATTTATCTGGTTGCAGGCATCGTCGTGGCGCTAGCGGGAGCGTTGGTGGCGGGACAGGCGCTCGGTCAGTGTTGTGGCGCTGGGCCGGCCAAAGACAGCAGGCCCGCGGCTTGTTCGCCGGAGAAGATGGCGGAGTGCCACGGGTCGAAGGTTCAGGCGTGCGCCTTGCCGCCGGCCGGGGAATTGACGGCGGAGGAAAAGGACGCGCAGTCCAAGCTGGAAGCGCAGGGAATCGGCTTCGTGTCCGGCGGGCAATTGTCCGCTTTGGTCCGGTCGGGCCAGCCGCCGATCATCGTTGACGTCCTGCCCAGAGAGAGCTACGTGGCCTCGCATGTCAAGGGCGCCATCAACATCCCGGTGGCCGAGATCAAGACTCTCGCGCCCAAGGTGCTGCCCGACAAGACCGCCACCATCGTGGTCTACTGCGGCAGCTTCAAGTGCGGCGCCAGCGTCAAGGCGGCCCAGGCTCTCAAGGAACTGGGCTACACCAACGTGCTGGACTTCAAGGGTGGGCTGGCCGGATGGACCGAAGCCAAGCTGCCTCTTGGAGGAACGCAGGCCAAGTGACGCATGGACGCGCGGGGCAAGACGGCGGGACGCAAACCAGGAGCGCGGTTCAACCGCGCTCCTGGCGTTCTTGGACGTCACATCTCCGGAATCCACACCTCCATGGCGCCGCGCTCGCGGTTGGCCCAGGCAAAGTAGGGCACGGCGGTGATGTCAGCCGGGGCGGCGGCTTTGGGGGCGGCGCCTGGGGCGTAAAGGGCTTGCTGGCCTTGCATGACTACGCCCTGGCTGCGCAGGGCCACGACGCCTCCCAGCAGATCCGGCTCGAAGCCGGCTGATATCTCCGCCTCCTTGAGCAGCGCCAACTGGCTGAGGTCGCCGCCGGGGTGATCGGCCGACTCCAGGCAGTAGACCACGGGGCCGCGGGCCAGGGCAACGCGGCCGTGGCAGCAGGACACGCGGGGATGGGCGCGCAGGCGTTCGACAGGCATGGGGAGCGAGAGCGTGACACAGTCGCCCGGGCGCCAGGCGCGCGACAGGATGGCGTAGGCGCCGGGACGCGCCTCCGCGCCGGCGGGCTGGCCGTTGACGGCGATCTGGGCGCCGCGCGCCCAGCCGGGCACGCGCAGGCGCAGCTCAAAGGCGGCTTCGCGTTCTGGCTCGACGCGGATCTCGATCTGGCCGTCCCAAGGGTACTCCGTCCTCTGGCGCAACTGGACGCGCGCGCCGGCGGTTTGGGCGGTGGCGGAACTATCGGCGTAGTGGTGGACCCACAGGGCGCCCTGGCTTTGGCCGTAGAGGCAGCCGGGCATGGACGCCAGCGTGCGGCCGATGTTGGGCGGGCAGCAGGCGGTGTGGTCCCAGTGCTGGCTGGTGCGGCGGCAACTGCCGCGGTGGCTGCCGGCCAGGTCCTCGCCGCCGTCGTGCTCCAGGGGATTGGTGTAGTAGAACGTTCTGCCGTCCAGCGACACGCCGCTCAGGGCGCCATTGAAGAGCGTCCGCTCCATGACGTCGGCGCAGCCTGCGTCGCCCGAAGCCAGCAACATGCGCCATGCCCACTGGGCCAGGGCGATGCTGGCGCAGGTCTCGTTGTAGCAGGTCCGGTTGGGCAACTCGTAGTCCGCGCCGAACGCCTCGCCCTGATATCGCGCGCCCACGCCGCCCGTGACCGCCAGTTTTTTGGCGCATAGGTTGCGCCACTGCTGGCGCAGCGTGTCCATGAAGGAGACATCTCCACTCTCCATGAAGAGGTCGGTGAGGCCGCTGAGCAGATAGAGCTGGCGCACGGCGTGGCCCGTGGGCGTGGTCTGGAGGCGGATGGGCGCGTGGTCTTGCAGATAGGGCGAGCCCCCCACGAGCGGCGGCTGCTGGCCGCGGCGCTGGATGAAGAGGGACGCCAGCTCCAGGCAGCGGCGGTCGCCGGTTTCGCGGAACAGTTCTATGAGGGCCATTTCCGCTTCGGGGTGGCCGCAGGTCCCGGGCCGCTCGCCAGGGCCGAACAGACGATAGGCCAGGTCCGCCCACTTCACCGCCACGTTCAGGAGTTGGCGGCTGCCGGTGGCGCGGTGGTGGGCCACGGCGGCCTGGATGAGATGGCCGCCGGTGTAGATCTCGTGGCCATGGATCAAGTCCTTCCAGCGTTCCCCGGCGCGGGCGCCGGTGAAGGTGGTGTTGATGTAGCCGCCGGGTTCCTGGGCCTTCTCGATCGCGGCCACGACCTCGTCCATCCGCGCCTTGAGCTCGGGCTCGGCGTTGTCCCAGCAGGCGCAGGCCGCGGCCTCGACCCACTTGTACACGTCCGAATCGCCGGCCAGGTGAGGCGAGACCTTGCCTTCCTTGAGGCCGGCGGCGATGAGGAAGTTGTCCAGCCGGCCGGTGCGTTTGATCTCTTCGTACTGCCAGGGCAGAGAGGTCCTGCGGATGGCGTCCATGCGCGCGCGCCAGAATCCGCCCTCGATCCGGACCTGGTCCATGCCCAGGCCCCACAGTTTGGCGAAGGGGCTGCTTGACGTGTCCACGACAGATTTCACGGGGACCTCCTTGGCGTAGTGTTTCAGAAATAGCTTTGCTATCTCTGAAACACTGCATGACACAAACCCGGC
>CAYYEE010000016.1:0-21614 GCA_964470775.1 uncultured Planctomycetota bacterium
TCCCACGTGGATACGTGGATCGAGACCGAGTTCATCGACATCACCAGCCTCGACATGCCCCTCAGCCTCGCGGCCCCGGCCGAGCGCGTCCAGGCCCTGCTGCCCAGCGCCACAGCCGCGAACGAAGCCACCTTCCCCCTCGCCGCCGACAAGCCATTCTCCATCTTCCAGCTCGACGACCAGCGCTACAGCCTCAACACCGGCGGACAGACCCAGCAAGGCGGCCGCTTTCCCGGCGCCGCGCGGGCCACCGGCGCCAAAGGCGGCGTCAGCGCCGTCATCCACGAGTGCTGGAAGCGCTGGCCCAAGGCGATTGACGCCACGCCGCAAGGCATCACGGTCTCCATCCTGCCGGCCCAGCCCAGCCCCAACTACGGCGACGGCCTGCCCCACTACCTACTGTACCCCTTCTGCGAAGGCAAGTACCGCGCCAAGTGGGGCATGGCCTTCGACACCTTTGTCACCTTCGATTTCTCTGGCGCCGCGCCGCTCGCCGAGCTCGCCGCGGAAGCCGACCTGCCCGTCATCGCCGTCCTGCCCCAAGCCTGGATCGCCCAGAGCGGCGCCCTGGCCCCCATGCGCTCGGCGCCTGGCTTCACCGCGTGGGATCAGCACCTCGCCGCCTCCTTCAAGGCCCACATGGAGCGCAAGGAGCGCGACCGCGAATACGGCTACTTCAACTACGGTGACTGGTATGGCGAACGCGGCCGCAACTGGGGCAACAACGAATACGACACCGCCCACGGTCTGTTCATGGCCTTTGCCGAGACTGGCCATCGCCCCTACTTCCGCGCCGCCCAGGCCGCCGCCCGCCACCAGGCCGCCACGGACATCGTCCACGCCTATCCCGATCCCCTCTATGTCGGCGCCAACCGCCAGCACTCCATCGGCCACAGCGGCATCTCCTACCAGCACGTCCAACTCGCCACTTGGTCCGCGCCCGACGGATACACCTCATGGGCCAGCAACGGCCACACCTGGGCCGGCGGCATGATGGACGCCTGGTTCCTCACCGGCGAGGCCCGCGTCATGGAGTCCGCTCTCGCCCTGGCCGAGCACATCACCTGGGCCATGGCGCCCGCCTTCACCCATCTCGGCACGCACGAACGCAGCGCCGGCTGGTCCCTCGCCGCCATCACCGCCGTCTACCGCGGCGTCTACGACCCCGCCTACCTCAACGCCGCCCGCCAGATCACCGCCGTGGCCCTGCGCGAGCAGCGTTTCGACAAAGGCGGCGGATGGCCCCACGTCCTGCCCAAGGACCACGCGCGAGGCCAAGTCGGGATCGAGGGCAACAACCTCTTCCTGATCGGCGTGCTCCTCAACGGCCTCCACGAGTACTACGAGCTGACCCGCGACCCGGCCGTCCGCAAGTCTATCCTCGCCGGAGCCGAATGGGTCGCCAAGACATGGGACCCCAAGGACCGCGGCTGGCCCTACTCCGCCACCTCCGATGGCCAGCCCCTCGGCAAGCCCACGGTCGGCGTCAACAACCTCATCATGGCCTCCATGGCCATCGCCGGCGACCTCACTGGACAGGACCGCTACGACGCCATCGCCGCCCAAGCCCTGGCCAAGACCATCGCCGGCGGCGTTTCCAATTTCGGCAAAGACCTGTCCAAAGACGCGATCTTCGCCGCCAAAACCCTCAGCCTGCTCCAGCGCCGCCCCGGCATAGCGTCCAACCTTCTCGAAAGCGCCGAGGCCATCCTCCGCGACATGCTCCTCAGCGCCCCAGCGTCCGCCACCCACGACCTCCGCGGCCCGGAACAAAAGGTCTTCCTTGTCCGCGCCGCACACATGGGCGCCAGCCTGACCGCCACGCGCGCGCCCTTTGGCGCCATCCCCCGTCAGAAGCCCACAGGCAGCGTCCGGCTCCTGGATGCCGCCAGCAAACCCCTGGCCGAACAGACCTTCGACACGGACAAGCCCCTCGAGTTCACGGCCCAACTGCCGCCTGGCCAGCCCTGCCGCCTTGTGGTCAGCGACGACATGCGCGGCGTATGGAGCGTCGCGGGCAAGGATGTCCAGGTCATGTTCCTGGCCAGCCCCGCCGTCCATATTGGCGGCGTGGGGCGGCGCAGCCTCGCGTTCCTTGTGCCCAAAGGATGCAAGGAGTTCAGCGTCCGCCTTGTCGGCGTACACACGGGCGGCTTCAGCGGCGCGGTCGTCGCCCCCAGCGGCGCCATCGCTGCCCAAGACGCCAGCGCCAACGCCGGCGCGGTCCTTCTGCCGGGCGCGATGTCCGAAAGCGCCGCTCCCCCGGCTCCCAAGGAAATCGAGCTCCGCGTCAAGCCATCGCCCGACCAGACCGGCCAGCCCTGGCGCCTCTGCGTCGCGGCCGCTGGCGACATGCAGTGCGAAGTCAAGGGCCTCCCCCCCTGGCTCGCCAATAGAACTTAGGACCTCTTTGCCGCCCCCTGACTGCGCCCAGGCCGGCCGTCCCTGCGCGCCTTGCATTCCCCCCGCCTCCCCCCATACAATTCCACTCAGGTTTCAGAATCCCCGCAAGCGAGGAGGCCCTATGATCAAGCGCATCCCCTGGGAGCAGTTCTCCCAAGCCGCCATCAACGAGAAGATCCCCTTCCTCAGCGCCGCCGACGCCCCGGCCAAGCCCTTTCACGTTCTCTTCGCCCAGCAGTTCGACCGCGCCAGCCTCGACGCCCTCTTCACCCTCACGGACAAGATCCGCAAAATTCACAAGACCACGGACGGCTCCGCCTTCCTCCGCTCGCTCCTGGCCGACAAGCACGCGCTCAACCTCTTCGTCCAGCCCTCCACCCGCACCTTCCTTTCCTTCCAGGTCGCCGAGCAGAACCTGGGCATGGCCACCTGTGACATCCGGGACGTCTCCACCTCCTCCCAGGCCAAAGGCGAGACCCTCGAAAACACCATCCGCACGTTCAGTTCCTATGTCGAGCTCATCGTCATGCGCCACCCGGATAAGGGCGCGTGCGAACTCGCCGCGTGGGAAATGAACATGGCCGACCGCCGCGTGCCCGTGATCAACGGCGGCTCCGGCCGCGACCAGCACCCCACCCAGGCGCTCCTCGACCTCTATACCATCCAGAAGTCCCTGGGTGAAATCGACGGAAAGACCATCGTCATGGTCGGCGACCTCGCCCGCGGCCGCACCGTCCGCTCGCTCAGCTACCTGCTCAAGAACTACCACGACGTCAAGATCATCTACGTCGCCCCCAAGCGCCTCGCCATCGGAGAGGACATCAAGGCCTTCCTCCACCAGGTCAACATCCCCTTCACCGAAACCGAGGACCTCGAAGGCGTCATCCCCGCCGCCGACGCGGTCTACATGACGCGCATCCAGTGGGAATGGGACGCCGCCGGCGGCATGACCACCGGCGAAGGCAAGTCCGACCCGCGCTTCGTGTTCCGCGCCGACTTCCTAAAGAGGATGAAGGCTGTCTCGTGCCTGCTGCATCCCCTGCCCAAAATTAACGAGATCGCCCCGGAACTCGACTATGTCGAGGACCCGCGCCTGGTCTACTGGCGCCAGGAACGCAACGGCATGTGGACGCGTTGCGCTCTCATCGCCACTATCTTCGGCAAGGCCGAAGAAATCATGCGGTTCTAATCCGACACCGCAACCTAACAAAAAGGGCCGGCTCCCGCGAGCCGGCCCTTTTCGCTCCATCCGTTCCGGCCGTCTTATGCCGCCGGTTTTCCCCGCAGTCTCTCGTCCATCGCCGCGGCCGCCGCCATGCCCTCAGCCACGGCCTGCACGGCCGTCGCCCCGCCGTTGACCAGATCGCCGCCCGCGTAGACGCCGGGCCGCGACGTCGCGAACGTCCTGGCCTTCACGGCCACCAGCCCTTGGCGCGTCAACTCCACGCCCGGCAGCGCCTCGCGCAGATCCTCCGGCGCCTCCTGGCCCAGGGCCTCCACAACCATGTCCACAGGCAACACGCACTCTGTGTCCGGCAGCGTCCGCGGCCGGCGCCGGCCCGAAGCGTCCGGCTCGCCCAGCGCCGTCCGCGCCACGCGCAGACCCGCCAGCTTGCCCTTCTCCGCCACATAACCCAGCGGCTGCGTCAGCAGCAGGAAATGCACGCCCAGCCTCAGCGCCTCTTCACGCTCGCGAGGCCACGCCGGCATCTCGTTGTACGAACGCCGGTAGACCAGGTACACATCCTGCGCCCCGGCGCGCGCCGCCGCGCAAGCCGCGTCCATGGCCGTGTTGCCGCCGCCCAACACCGCCACGCGCTCAGGCGTCTTCAGCCGGCCATGCTTGGAAAGCCGCAAAAAGGCCGCGCTGTCCACCACGCCGGCCGGCCGCTGGCGATCTCCGGGCAACTGGGACGGCTGGCCCAGGCCCATGCCGAGAAACACCGCGTCATATTCCTTGGCCAACGAATCCAGACTCCGCCCGTTCTTGCCCAGGCTTTCGCCATAGAACACCTTCACCCGCCCAGCCGCCATCACCTCCGCAAAGACCGCCTCCACCTCCTGCTTCGCTATCCCGCCCGGGTAGCGCTCCGGCGGAATCTGCTCGCTTGGCACGCCGCCCGGTCCCTGCGCCGCCTCGAAGATGTGGACCTCGTGGCCCAACTCCACCAGCCGCGCCGCGCACGCCAGCCCGGCCGGCCCCGCGCCCACCACGGCCGCCTTGCGGCCCGACGCCGGCCCGGCCTTGAGGCCCGCCTTGCCCGACAGCCGCGCCGCCCGCGCCACCGCCATTTGGATATCCCGAATCGCCACCGGCTTGCCGGTCAGAATCCCCTCCACGCACCCGCCTTCGCACTGCTCCTCGCTCGGACACACATACGCGCACAGCTCCGGCAAGCAGTTGCTCTGACGCAGAACCTCATAGGCCCTCACCATATCGCCGTCCGCAAAGGCCTTGATGAAACGAGGGATGTCCACATGCGCCGGGCACTTGGCCTGGCAGGTCGGCGTCTCGCAGTCGCGGCAGCGCAGCGCCTCCGCCTTCAGGTGATCCGGCGCCATGCGCCGCGCTTTGCGGTATTCCTCGCCGTAGATCGCGGAGTCGCGCACCACGCAGCCGGTCCGTCCACCGTCGCGCATGATCTGCGTGCAAGCCGAGCAAGTGATGCAGCACTTGCCCGGATCCATCTTGCCCGTGGTCATGACGTCCTTGGGCGCGTCCGGATAGGCGAACGAGCTCCGGCCAAGCCCCAGCAGCGACGCCCCGCCCGTGGCCAGTGTCTCCGCCGCCACGTGGGGCAGCAGATGCCGCAGCCACGAGTACCCGCCCGCCAGCACCGGCAGCTTGGGATACGCCTCCTGAACCTGCCGCGTCACCGCCATGAACCGCGCCACGCCCTCCAACGGGTGCTCCTTGGGCGGGTTCATGCCCACGATGGGATGATCGTACGGCCGGCCGTAGTGCGGATTGTAGTAGGGATTCGCAATGGAGCAGTTCAGCGCCGGCGCGCCCATCTTGACGAACTCCGCGATCAGCTTCAGCGGCTCAGACAAGTCCACCTTGGTGTAGTCGTCCTTGTCCACGCCCCAGCCCCACGGGTACGGGATCGCATCATACACGTTCATGCGCGTCGTCACGAAGAGGCCAGGGACCTCTGCCTTGATCCGCGCCATGGTCTCTCGAACCATGCGCGTCCGGTTCTCAAAGGACCCGCCGTAGCGGCTGTTCTCGCGCCGGAACGAAGCGTACAACTCCGCGAACAGGTAGCGGTGGCAGCTCTTCACGTCCACGCCGTCAAACCCCGCCTCGCGCGCCAGCTTGGCCGCCTCGACAAACTTGTCTTGCAGCTTGTCCAAGTACTCATCCGTCACGAGCGGGTAATCCGGCCCCAGCTTGTGGATCGGGTCCAACACCTCGCTGTGGTGCGCAATCAGCGGCGCCGGCGTCCCGGCCGGCTTGCTGTAGCGGCCCGAGTGCGTCAGTTGCAGAACCATCAGCGGCCGGTGCGACGCGCCGAACGCCTCCGAAGCCGCCTTGCGCGCCTCGGACACCATGTCCCGGAACCGGCCCACGTTCTCCTTGTTGATCCACAACTGCCTCGGATTGGACCGCCCCTCAAACACCACGGCCGTGGCCTCGGCCCAGATCAACCCATAGCCGCCAGCCGCATAACGCCGATACCGGCGGAAGCTCAACTCCGTCGGCCCGCCCTGATCGT
This sequence comes from uncultured Planctomycetota bacterium, assembly GCA_964470775.1. Lineage (GTDB taxonomy): Bacteria > Planctomycetota > Brocadiia > CAIUPP01 > CAYYEE01 > CAYYEE01. The sequence goes on from CAYYEE010000016.1 coordinate 6,123, forward strand.
CAGAGTCAAAGCCCTCCATCGGGTGAACCGCGAACCGGTTCGGCGTCCGCGCCGATCCCAAAGCCAGCGGCGTAGAGAGAATCGAGACGTCGGTCCTTGCCGGAACGCTCACCCCCAGGTCCGAAGCCAGCTTCGCCAGATCATCCAGGCTCTTCAGGTGAAATCGAGCATGTTCAGCCACGGTTCATCTCCAAGGTGAAAACAACGCCGCTCCTGACAACCCGCGCACGATCCTGGTTGGGTCCTGGCCCCAAAGACCCCCGAGCCTGCGACTGGTCCGGCGGGGAGAACGGTAAGAACAAATTACGCCATCAGGCGATCCCTGTCAACGAAAAGCGGCCTCAAGCTGGGCCTCAAGACATCGGGGATTCTCTCCTTTGCGTCCTCTCGCCTTTGCCAGCCGCCCCCCTGCCGTGCAACCATACATATCAGAACAAACCTTTGCAAACCGAGGCAGACCCTTGCCCGAAGCGCCCGTTACTGTAGGTGTGGCTGGATGGACCTATGAGGACTGGAAAGGCGTCGTCTACCCCGCCCGAACCCAGGACCGGCTCGCCTTCATGGCTGACCGGCTCGACTGTCTCGAGATCAACAGCTCCTTCTACAAGCCTTTTGACGAACGCATCGCCCGCGCCTGGGTCCAGAGCGTCAGCCACAATCCCCGTTTTCGCTTCAGCGCCAAGGTCTGGTCGCGCCTCACCCACGAAACGGACAAACCCCTTGACCCCGCGGACATCCAGACCTTCCTCAAAGGCCCGGCCGCCCTCAAAAGCGCCGGCCGCCTCCTGTCCCTGCTGCTCCAGTTCCCCTTCTACTTCAAGGACACGCCCTCCCATCGCGAACGCCTCCAGCTACTCGCCGACGGCCTTCGCGCCTTCCCCACGGTCCTTGAGGTCCGCGACGCCTCATGGGCTCAGCCCCAGGCCATCGCCTTCATCCACGACCTCGGCCTCAATATCGCCTGCCTCGACATGCCCTTGGCCAGCGATTCCTTCCGCCTCGACGCCGCGGCCACTGGGCCCCTCGGCTACCTCCGCCTCCACGGACGCAACGCCCCGGCCTGGTTCAAGAAGGACTCGGAGCGCGACGACAAGTACAACTACCTCTACACCCCGTCCGAAATGGACGAAATCATCCAGCGCATCCAGCGCCTCCGCCAGAACGCCGACGCCGTCGCCGTCGTATGGAATAACCACTACCGCGGCAAGGCCGCCGTCAACGCCTTCCAGACCCTCCACGCCCTCACCGGCGAAAAGGTCGCCGTTCCCGAAACACTCCAAGCCGCCTATCCTGAACTCATGCGCATCGCCCGAACCGAGAAAGGAATGCTGTTCTAGCAGCCTGTTGAAAATGTCGCGTATGTTCCGGCGACATGTTGCGATCCCGCCGTTGGCGGGCTGAGGCGCCATGTCCCCGCCGACGCGGTGTCTTTTTCAACGGGCCGCTAGCCACGCGGCCGCTTGGCACACAAAGCGAAAGGTCGCCCCATGCCACGACGTCCCAACATCCTCCTCATCACCAGCGACCAGCACCACTGGAGCTCCGTCGGGTTCCAGAACCCCGAGGTCAAGACCCCGAACCTCGACCGCCTCGCCCGCGAGGGGATCATCTTCGAGCGCGCTTACACCACCAACCCCACCTGCACCCCTGCCCGCGCCTCCATCATCACCGGCAAATACCCCAGCCAGCACGGCGCCTGGACTCTGGGCGCCAAGCTCTCCGAGTCCGAACACACCATCGGCCAGGACCTCCACGCCGCCGGATACCGCTCCGCCCTGGTCGGCAAGGCCCACTTCCAACCCCTCCACGGCACGGACGAGTTCCCCTCGCTCGAATCCTACCCCATCATGCAGGACCTCGACTTCTGGCGCGGCTTCCACGGTCCGTTCTACGGTTTCGACCACGTCGAACTCGCCCGCAACCACGCGGACGAAGCCCACGTAGGCCAGCACTACGCCATCTGGATGGAGGAGAAGGGCTTCGCCAACTGGCGCGATCACTTCCGCCCCCCCACGGGCAACCACCCGCCCCAGCGCGGACGCTGGAGCCTGCCCGAGCCGTTCCACTACGATACCTGGATCGCTGAACGGACGTGCGCGCTGATGGAGGAGTACGCCAAGACCGATGACAGCTTCTTCCTTTGGGCCAGCTTCTTCGACCCCCACCCCCCATACCTTGTCCCCGAGCCCTGGGACACCATGTACGACCCCTCCAAGATCACGATTCCCGCGGGCATCGCCGGCGAACACGACCTCAACCCGCCCCACTTCCAGTTGACCCAGCAGGCCAACCCCGACTTCTCCGCGTGGAAGGAGTCCGGCTTCGGCGTCCACGGGTTCCACAGCCACCTCCGCGACCGCGCCCAGCAAGCCAGGGACGTGGCCACGTACTACGGCATGATCTCGCTCATGGACAAGCACATCGGCGTCATCCTCGACCGGCTCGACGCCCTTGGCCTGGCCCAGGATACGCTCGTGGTCTTCACCACCGACCACGGTCATCTCTTCGGCCAGCACAACATGATCGCCAAGGGCGCCTTCCATTACGAAGACCTGCTGCGCATCCCCTTCGTCGTCCGCCAGCCCGGCGCCGTGCCCGCCGGCGTCCGCAGCCATGCGCTGCAATCGCTCGTAGACCTGCCCGTCACCTTCCTCAACTGGCTCGGCCTGCCCGTGCCCCGCCCCATGACCGGCGTCGACCAGAGCGCCGTGTGGCGCGGCCAGACCCCCTCGGTCCGCGAACACGTCATCATCGAGAACCGCCACGAACCCTTCACCATCCACGCCAAGACCTACGTGGACCAACGCTACAAAATCACGGTCTACTACAACCGCGGCTACGGCGAGCTGTTCGACCTGAAAGAAGACCCCGGCGAGCACAACAACCTGTGGACCCAGCCCCAGGCCGCGGAACTCAAGAACCAGCTTGTCATGAAGCTGCTCTTCGCCGAAATGGCCAAGGAACCCCTCTGGATGCCCCGAGTAGCCAACGCGTGAAAAGCGGCGGCCGCGCCCTTCCCAACCCCTCCGCGGGAGCCCAAGTCGTGAGCAGTGACTGGCAGGACGACCTTGATCGGCTTCGCGAAAAGGAGCGCCTGGCGCGCCAGATCCTTGGCATGCCGGATCATGCGGACCTGGTGGCTATCAAGAAGGCGTTCCACATGCTCGCCATGCAGTGCCACCCGGACAAGAGCCCCGGCGACCGCGAAGCCGCCAAGAGGTTCCTGAGCATCATGAACGCCTATGAGTTCCTGGCCAAAGGCGAAGCGCCAGGCTGGAACCCGGACACGAGCAGCGCCGAAGCGCGGGACTCAACCGTGTGGCGCTTCGGCCAAAACGACTGGGGTTATTTCTGCTGGTGGAGACAGAATTTCCTGGCCGGGGAGAAGAACGCGGAGGACGGCCGCAAGCCGCCGAAGCGCCGCAAGAGCCGCCCCAGGTCCAAGCCAGGCGACTGGTGGTAGCGGGGGCGCAACCGCCAATGGCGCCGGCGCGGATCATCGGCCCGATCCCCCGCGGCTCAATGGCGGCCGGCCGTCTCAAAACATCTCCTCCTCGGCGTCCATCTCCTCCTCGGCGTCCTCGCACCCGGTCTCGGCGAGCCCTATCCACGCCCACAACCGGCCGAACAGGTGCGCCCCTCGCTTGAGCCCCTCGGGCGTCATCTCCAGGCCCAGTTCCTTGAGGTACTCAATGGCGGCCTCAGTCTCCTCCATGGACAATAACGGCCCAATCGGCGTAAACAAGGAAAAGCGGCCCACGGAAAACACAACGCCGCACAAAACCATCTTCTCCGAGACAAGGTCTCCCATCGCCTGGTCATGAATGACACGCTCGCCGCCTAGCAGCAGGTCACGCACAGTCGTGGTCCCGCCTTCTTCGAATCGGGTAAACTCATACAAAGAGGGGACCTCGCGCATCCGGGCCTCCAGCACGGCGCGCACGCCCGGCTCCAAGTCCCTGCGCAGAAGTCTCTCCGCCAGGGTCGCTTCCCCTTTGCCGGGCCGGTAGGCCAGCCGGAACCACTCATAGAACGCCTTTGGATGTCCATCCCCGTATATGAGTCTCCGGCCAAAGGCTAGGTCGCCGAAATAGAGGGCCACGGCCCTGTCGGAGGGTCTGGGGCATATTTCAGCGGCCAGCCGAATCAGCGCGTTGTCGCACCGGATCCAACCCTCAAGATCGTCGTCCTCCGGAAGGTTCCCAACGGTGTCGGCGCGTCTTCTGCCGCGGTCAAACACCCTTTCCACCTGCTCATGCAACTCCTTCGTCATCGGGTGGTTCGGCGCGTGGCGGACTTTGACCTTGGCGTCGGACAACATCCGCTCAAGGACTCCACACAGTATCCCATCGTTGGACACGATCTCGCGCGGCAGCCCCCTGCGCGCCAGCTTGTTCCGTCCCCAGAAAACGTCGTAGACAAGAAAGGCCGCGCCCGTCACGCCGCGGAACAGGGCATCCGTGCACAGCGACGCGAGCGTTTGCTCCGTAACCATCAAGACCGAGCGGAAAGGATGCCCGTCCTCGAGTGTGCCGCCGAGACAGCACAACACCCACGTCTCGTCCAGCTTGGGCAGTTCCAGCGTGCGCTCCGGCGCCGACGGCACAGCGTCCAGTCCGCCGCCGAACGCGGACACCGGCCTGCGCTCGACCGCGACCACCGGGTCAAGCGCGTCGCCGCTCAGCGCCAGCGTGAGCACGTCCGGCGCTTCGAGGATGAGGCCCGGCTTGAGGTCGCCGGCCGCGTGCGCCTTGAGAACGCCTCTTAAAATGAACAGCATTCTCTCCATCTCGTCACGCGAAAGCCCCCGCGCCCCGGTGTCGGGTTCCGTCACGCTGAACGCGGGCGCCCGCGTCTCTCTGCGGCATCCCATGCCCGCCTTGGCCAGCAGCGCCCGATCGTGAGCCCCCATGTCGGCGAAGGTGGCCATGGACGCTTCCATGTAGACGCCTTCTTCGCCGTTAATTTTCTCATAGATCAGATGGCCGCACATGCAGCGATAGGCGTTGCTCCCCGCGTGGACGGCAAACCATCGGTCGGCGCCGCCGACCTCCCGCCTGAACGATGCGATCATTGGATGTTCGTCCCCCGGCAGGGACACCGCAAAGCACTGGTCATCCACCAGTTGGCAAAGAACCGGCCCGCCCAGGACCTCGGCGGCGGTTTTGACCAGTTCACGGCACAGGCGCGTCTGCGTGAGCTTCATGTCATGGTCTTCCTGGCGCGCTCAGCCGTCCGCGGAGGCGCGATCATATCAGTATCAGCCAAGTCGGCGTAGCCAAAGCAGGTTCGCGGTTTCACGACCGTTTTGAGTCCCGCGCAGGCCGCTCAGCGGTAGTATCCGCTGCCGATGACCCAGCCAAAGGGTCTGAAGGGCATCACGTAGGACCGCTTGGGCTGCGGCTGGCTCTCCCCTTTCTTGGGGAACCAGTATTCCACGTATCCTCCGCCCGCGGCCCCTAACGCCAGGAAACGCTTGACGTAGTACGTGCCCTTCAGGTCCTTGTCTTCAAGCCGGTTGCGTCCTTCAACGTCCTTGCGGCCATACAAGACTACATTCACGCCTTCGGTCGTGTCAGCCCAGAAATAGCCGTCCTTCCCATAGCGCATATTCCGGAGAAGCGCGGCGCCCATCTTCTTGGCCTCATCAAGAGTCATCTCCCCGGCCTGACTCTTTGCGTAAACGGCCTGGAGCATGCTCACCGCGGTCTCGACCTCGCTCTTGATCAGCAAATCCTGGGCGGAGTCGCCTTTCGTCGGACCGAGTTGGGCGCACGCAGGCAGGAACAAGGTTGCGGCAATGACAAAGCCCACAGCGGCCGGCATAGATGCTCTCTTCATGCTTTCCCATCCCTCTCTGTTCCAGACCCCCCGGAAACGGGACTGCTTGTGCGCAAGTCCCGGTCGCCGGACGGCAGCCCTCCAACCCACGCGGCCTCTGCGCCGCCGCGCAAGGACAAGGCCGCGCGACTCAAGCCCGCCACCATTATCGGGACGCATCCCGCCACCGTCAACCCGCGGCGCCCGCGGAACCGCGCCGGTCAGACCCGAACGCAGGCGCCCAGCGCGGCGTTGGCCAGCGCCTCCACCTCGGCCAACATCTGCTTCCAGGCGGCCGGTGAGTGCGTCAGGTGCGGGCCATAGGCAAAGGGCGGCGCCTCGATGCAGGCCGGGTGCGCGAAACCTATCCTGGCCATGCCGGCGAACACGGCGCCCCAGTCCACCAAACCGCGGCCCGGCGCGATGTGCAGGTCGCGGTCTCCCGAGTTGTCCTGAATGTGGAACGCGGCCAGCCGCTTGGTCATGGCGTCGAAGAACCCGCCCGCCCTGGCCGGCCCGGCTGCCACGAGCGCGTGGCCCGTGTCCAGACAGAACCCCAGCGCCGCGCAGCCGAAAGCGCTGTCAAAGGCGGCGAAGTGCTCCGGCCGCGAACCGAGACGCGCTCCATCGGGCGCGGGCAGCATATTCTCGAGAGCCACGACCAGCCCAAGGCCCTCCGCGCGCTTGAGCAACGTCTCCATGCTCCGCGCCATCTGACTCAGCAGCCGGTCCAGCCCCTCCACCTCCATCGCGTAGCGGCACGTGCTCGGGTGCTGGATGACGACGCGGACGCCCAGGGCCGCGGCCGTCTCCATGCTGCGCTCCATCCGCGCCACGGCGGCCCGCCTTGCCGTCTCGTAGAGGCTGGCGATGTCGTCCTCCGCCGTGAAGGGCAGGTGAAAGCTGTCAATGCTCAACCCCGCCCCACGGTACATTGTTCTCACCCGTTCAAGACCCGCGGCGTCCACCCCGGCCCAGCGCTCGGCGTTCCCCTCAAGTCCCGAAGCGCCGGCGATCTGGCACAGCGCGATCACCTGCTCATCGGACGTCTTCGCCAACTCATAGCTGCTCAGAGACCAAGTCCACGTCTTCCGCATCAACCCACAACCCTCCTCAGAGGTCTGCATGTGGCGGCAATCCAGCCCGGCTCCATCTCGCTGGCGCAACAGCCCCGTCGCTCAGAATCCCCACGCTTTCATCATCACGCCGCAGAGCAGGCGGTTGCCCTCTTCTGTCAGGTGCACGCCGTCGCGCGTCAGCAGCAGACCCGTGTGGCCTGGGCGCCGCGCCCACTCCTCGGCAACCGCGATGTCCGCGGGCACGAAGCGCGCCTTCATCTCGTCCGCCGCCTCGCGCGCCGCCAGGCAGAAGGGCGCCATCACGTCCCCGAACTCGCCCCATGACGCGCCCTCGAACCGCCACAACGGCGGGGTCACGCTGAACTTCTTGATTCCGGCCAGACGGCAGAGGTGGATGATCCACACCAGATTACAGCGATAGGCCTCCGGCGTCACCTTGGGCTCGTCCGCCCAACATCCCCGGCCCACGGCCGCGTCGTTGGCGCCCAGGAAGATAGAGACCGCGTCCGGCTTGTGCGCGATCACCCCGCTCTCCAGCCGCGTCAGCGCCCATGGTGTCTTCTCCCCGCCGCGGCCGCTGTTCACCATCTCCACCCCACGCCCCGCCAGCGCCTCGCTCAGCATCTGCACATAGCCGTTCTTCGCCGCGGTCAAGCTGTCGCCAAAGCACACCAGCTTCTCGCCGCTCTTCAGCCAAGGCTGCTCCAACGTAATCATCGTCATCTCCCAATTCATGTTATGCGCCCGGTTTTCCGCCGTCGCGGTTGCCTCTCCCCGGCTTCTGACTTCTGGCTTTTCCCCCTCCTTTTTCCGCGCATCCTACCGCCGCCTTCGCCCGCTGTCGAGAGCGCGCCCGCTGTTGCCAAAACCACCCCTCCCCGGCAAAATAGTTCTATCGCGCCGGAACGCTGTGACCCGGCCGCTGAAAGCCGTCTTCGCCGGAGTCCTCGCCTTGCTGACCCTCAAGCCTGCGTACGACGCCATTGTCTGCGAAGCCGGCTTTGCCGGAGTCGCCGCCGCCATCGAGCTCCGCCGCCTCGGCCTGTCGGTCCTCCTCGTGGAGCCTCGCACCGCCGCCGGTTGGGAAGCCACCCGCGCCCTGCATCTGGACTGGACCGCCGGCGACTCGGCCGTGACCGGCGACTTCGCCCGCCGCGCCCAGACCATGGGCGGCCTCAAAAAAGGACGCCTCGACGCGCCCATCTGCGAGTTCGTGCTCGACGACATGCTCGCCGACGCGGGCGTGGACCTGCTCCTCATGTCGCGCGTCGTGGGACTCGCCGTCTCCGGCGGCGTGGTCCGGGCCGTGCGCATCGCCTCCAAGTCCGGCGAGGTCCCTGTCTCGGCCCGGCTGGTTGTGGACGCCTCGCGCGCCGGCGCCGTGGCCGCGCTGGCCGGAGCAACGCCCGCTCCGCCCGCCTCCACGCAGTCCACGTTCACGGTCATGCTCAACCGCGTCCAGGACAACGCGTCCGCGCCCCCGTCGCTGGCCGGCCACAACGTCGCCGTGCGGCCCTCCGTCTGGCCGGGCGAAGCGGCGGTCGAGTTCCGTGCGGCCACGCAGGACCTGGCCCGCGCGCGCCAGGCCGTTCCCAAAGCGCTCGCCGCGCTGCGCCGCGCCTCCGCCGCGTTCAAAGACGCGGTGGTGACCAACATGTCCCTGGAGACATGGCCCCTGGCCTGGCCTTCTCTTCCAGCCCAGAGCCTCCCGGTCCGCAACCTCTTCATCGCGGGCCCAGCCGCTTGCGGGCAGCCCGGCCAGACTCTGGCTGCCTTCATGGACCACGGCGCCGCCGTGGCCGCCCAGGCCGCGCAGGCTGCGCCCAGCCTCCCCCCGGCGCCAGCCGCCCCGGCCAACACCTCCCTTGACCAAGCGCCGCTGCGCGAGGCGGACGTCGTTGTCGCGGGCGGAGGCACGGCCGGTCCCTACGCCGCCATCGCCGCCGCTCGCCGGGGCGCGCGCGTCGTGCTGCTCGAACAAGGCGCATGCCTCGGCGGCATGGGGACGGCGGGCGGCATCCACGTCTACTACCACGGCGTGCCCGGCGGCCTGCAGGACGAGGTGGACCGTCTCACCCAGCAAATCCACCCCGCCTTCGCCGCCGCTCCCTTTGCCCACGACCGCATCTTTCACCCTGACGCGCGCAAGGTCGTGCTCGAAAAGCTGGCACTCGAAGCCGGCGTCACCATTGTCTATGGCGCCACGCTGGTCCGCGTCCTGACCGAGGACCTGCCCAGCCGCCTGCCCGCCACCGCCGCGGCCCGGCCCGCGGTCCGCGCCACAGGCGTCGTGGCCGCCACGCCCGCCGGCCTCGAAGCGTGGCGTTGCAAGGTCGTCATCGACTCCACCGGCGACGGCGACGCGGCCGCGCTGGCCGGCGCCGAGTTCACCTTTGGCCGCGAGACCGACGGCCTGCCACACGCCTACTCCCTCTCCGCGGGCATGATGTCGGATCAGCGCGGGCTGTTCGGCCTCAACTTCGACGCAGGCTTTTGCGACCCCACGGACGTCGTGGACATGACCCGCGCCCGCCGCCGCGGCCTGGCCCACCTGCGCCGCGACGCCTTCACGCCCGAGAACCGCTACCTCTATATCGCCCCGCTCCTCGGACTCCGCAACGCCCGCCAGATCGTGGGCGACTACCGTCTCACCTTCGCCGACCAGATCGAGGGCCGCCAGTTCGCCGACGTCATCGCCTACGCCTACAGCCACTACGACAACCATGCGCTGGACTATGAGAACGAGAGCGACGCCTCCGCCTTCTGGGTGTGGGCGCTGGGCCTGTGGCGCCGGCCCATCGGCTGCGAGATCCCCTATCGTTGCTTGTTGCCCAGAAACGTCGAGGGCATGCTCGTGGCCTGCCGCGCCATCTCCATCACCCAGGACGCGCACCACCAGCTTCGGATGCAGCGCGACATGCAGCGCCTGGGCGAAGCGGCCGGCGTGGCCGCGGCTCTTTCCTCGCGGCTTGGGTTCAGTCCCCGCCAGCTCGATGTCCGCCTGGTCCAGGCCGAGCTCATCGCCTCGGGCGCCTTGGGCAAGCCTGAACCCAAGCAACTCCCGGCGCCGACTCAGGCGGCCCAGCTTGTCCACGAGACCGCATGGAAGCCGCTGGCGCCTCTCCAGCGGCCCGTGCCCGAGCTTGTGGCCGCGCTCGAGGGCCCCGACGCCCGCGACGCCGTGTGGCGGCTGGCCCAGGCCGGTCAGGCCGCCGCGCCGGCTCTCGCCGAAGCGCTGAAGTCTGACAACCCGGACAAGCGCTACTGGGCCGCCGTGGCGCTGGCCGGCCTGGACAGCGACGCAGGCGCCGGGACCCTTCTCGAAGCCCTCCGCGGCCGCCACGATGGCGTCGAGGCAGCCCGCCACAAGTCCGTGCCCCGGTGGCAGGCGGCGATTCCCCTTCTCGGGCGTCTCCGCTGCCGCCAGGCCGTGGCCGACCTCTGCGCCCTGCTGGCGGACTCGTCCACGCCGCTCGACGTCCTCATCGCCGCCACACGCGCGCTGGGCCGCATTGGCGATCCCGCCGCGGCGGGCGCCATTGAAGCGATGACCGCTCGCCCGGACCTGCCGGCCCAGCGCTTCCTTCAGATCAGCGCCGGCGTGGTCAAGCCCTTGCCGGAAGACTGCCGCTGGCAGATCGACGTCGCCGCGGCCGACGCCCTGCTCAAGCTCAACGTCTTGCGGCCTGCCTTGCTCGAACGCCATCTCCACGACGACCGCCTTCTCGTCCGCCGTTGCGCCCAGAAAGTCCTGGACGCCATCCGCCTGCGCTCCACGGCCTGAATCCTATGTCCCACGACCCCACGATCCCCCAGCCGGCGCCCCCAGCGCCCAAGGCGCCGCGCTATCGCCCCTGGCAGGCGCCGTGGCTCAGCCTCTACTCCGCCGCGTTCTACCGTGACGTGGCCAAACGCTGGTCCGGTCGAGGATTCCTCTATCTGCTGGTCCTGCTGTCGGTCTGCTGGGCGGTCGAAGCCGTGATCATCCACATTCGCTTGCGCGCCTATCTCAGAGCCGAGGTCGAGCCGGTCATCGAGCAGGTTCCCCCTGTCGTCATCAAGAGCGGACGCGCTTCGGTCCAGGCGCCGCAGCCGGTCTACATCAAAGCCGCGTCGGGGGAGACGCTGGCCATCCTGGACACGTCCGGCGAGCGCCTTGATCTCAACGGAACCAACGCCAGCCTGCTCCTCACCCGATTCCAGCTCTACATCAAGAATCCCCGCTACGGCCTGCAGAACATCCGCCTCCGCAACGTCAGCAACCTCAGCATAGACCGCACGGACCTCCGGCGCGCCTGCAGCCTCGTGGGTCGGTGGCTGGTCCCGGCCGCTTATCTGCCGGTCTTGGCCGGGCTCTACGGATACCGTGTGGTCCAGGCGCTGCTCTACGGCCTCATCGCAAAGCTCATGGGCCTGCTAATGGGCGCACGCCTCAGCTATCCTGCCTGCCTGCGCCTCAGCGCCGTGGCCGTCACCCCGGCGGTCCTTGCCGCGACCATCTTCAGCATCCTCGAATTCCAGCCCCCCTACTGGTGGGTCGCCTGCTTCGTCATCGCCATGATCTGCCTGTTTTTCGGCGTCACGGCCAACGTCCCCAGCCGTCAATCCTGATCTTTGCCCTTTTTTTGGGCCATCCCCCCACTCTCCCCCTGGAGCGCATGTCTGCTTGAAGGGCTGTCAGCGCGCATAGGTGGGATATTTCTTGACAAGCTACAGGCAGGCATGTATAGATAATTATTGTCTGAACACAACATATGTATATATGGTGACGTAAGCATAGCCGACGACGGCCAACACGCCATCCAAAAGGAACTCCACTCATGGCGCCGAAAATACTGATGGTCCTGCTGGCGACGGTCGCAACAGCGTGGGCAGCCGGCCCGGCCGCGTCGTTGCGGTTCGACTTCGACCCCTCCCACATGAACCCCATGCGCGGCCACGCCTCTGGCCTGGCTACATTCCCCATCGAGCGCGCCTCCACCGCGCCAGCCATCAACGGCCTCGAAGACGACCCGGCCTGGCGTGGAGCCGCGGTTCTCGATGATTTCGCCATCCCCGATCCTGTCACGACCGCCAAGTTCTGCTACGACGACCGCAACCTCTACATCCTTATGTGGCTCCAGGACCCGCCCGGCAAACCAGCCCAAGCCGCCAAGCGAAACCGCGACAGCAACATGCGCAACGACGACTTCGCCTACTTCGCCATCACCCCCGCGCCCGGATCGCCGGATGAATACCTCTTCAAAGTGAACGCCGCGGGCGCCATCGTGGACTCGCTCCGAGGCGACGAGAAGTGGAACAGCCAGGGCGCCTTCGCCGTCAAGAAGGAGAAGGACGGATGGCGCCTTGAAGCCTCCATCCCCTTCGCCGAACTCGGCCTCCAGAAGCCCCCTGCCCGTCTGGGCTTCAACATCGGCCGGGCCGGTCCCTCGGTCATGATTCGCTCCTGGTTCAACGCGCTCCACTACTCCACGGCCGCCAGCGCCCTGGAACTCAAAGGCGCCGCCCCGGCGGAAACCAAAGCCGCCGAAACAGTCGCCTCCAGCCCCAACGTCACGATCGTGGGCGGCGCGCTCGCCATTGACCTGCCTCGCGCCTTTGCGCGGCCGCAAGACCGCTGGCTCGACGCCACGCTCATCCTCAAGCCCAAGGCCAGCCTGAACCAGACCCGGCTCAGGGCCAGCCTCTACGCCCTGGCCGGCCGCGAGCCCGTGGAAACCGCGGAGATCGTCCCCACGGCCGACGAAGGAAGGCTGTCCGTGGACCTGCGCCGGCCCAACCTGGCCGCCGCCGAGGTGACCATCGAACTGATCGAGGGCAAGGACCGCACCGCGGTCGGGCGCATGTTCCTCACCACCCAACCCCTGCCCACGCTGCCCAAAAGCCAGCGCATCCACATCGCCATCGACGCGCCCCCAGCGGCCAAGGGCCTCACGGCCTGGCCCGTCAACTTCGGCGTGCCCTTCCCGGCCGGCGCCTTGTGGGACACGGCCAACCTGCGCCTTGTGGACCGCGAGGGACGCGAGATTCCCTGCCAAAAGGAAGTCACCGGCCTTTGGGCGCGCGAAGGCGCCATCCAGTGGGTCCGCTTTGACGCGGCGCTCGACCCGGCCGGCGGCTGCTTCGTGGAAACGCAAGCCCCTTCCGCCAAGCCCCAATACCCAGTCTCCGTCACGACCGAGAAGGACGGCAAGGTCTGGCTTGACACAGGCGTGGCCCGCTACCGCCTGGCCAAAGGCCCCTCGCCGGTCGAGGAGGTCTGGTTCGAGGGCCGTCTGGCCGCTTCCAGCGCCAACGCCCGCGGGCTCTACGTCGTGGACCAGCAGGACCGCCTGGCCTCGGCCTCGGCCCAGGACGAAGCCATGGAGATCGAGGCCTCCGGGCCTGTCACGGCCTGTGTTCGTTTTGAGGGCTTCTACCGGGCGGCCGGCGGCGAACCCCTGGCCCGCCACATCACGCGCGTCGAAGCGTTCGCTGGCCAGCCCTTCGCCCGCGTCACCCACACCCTCGTCATCACCCAAGACACCAACAATCGGTGGTTCAAGGAGGTGGGCTGGGAGTTCACCGTGACACCCGGCGCCGGCGCCCAGGCTGTCTTCAACACCGCCCGCGACGATGCCTCCAAGACCGTAGCTCAGCCGCTCGCCGGCGCGGCCTCGGCTTACATGCTTCAGGACCAGCACCGCCGCTTCGGCGCGGGCAAGGACCACTTCGCCGTCGTGGCCGGCGGCAAGGCCGTAGCCCAGGGCGGGGAATGCGGGGACTGGGCCATGCTCGCCGGCGCCCAGGGCGGCCTGGCCGTGGCCTGCCGCGAAGCCGCGCGCCAGCACCCCAAGGAGTTTGAGATCTTCGGCGACCGCATCGTGCTCAAGCTCTTCAGCAGCCGCGCCGGCGAAGAACTCGACTTCCGCTCGCCTGCCCTGGTCAAAAAGTGGAACCTGAAAGGAGACGTGGCCGAAGACGTCGCCAAGGTCGTCACGAACGCGGCGGGCTGGTCCAAGACCCACGAACTGCTGATCGCCCCCGTGGCCGCCGCCACGGCCGCGAAAGACGCCGCCCGGCTGTCGTCGCTCCTTCAGGAGCCCGTCTACGCCCTGGCCGACCCCATGTGGCTCCACGACACGCGAGCCATGGGGCCCATGTGGCCCCGCGACGTCCAGCGCTTTCCCGACGCCGAAGCCTCCATTGACCGGCTTCTCAAAGACCTGCTGCCGCGCGGCCACGAAACCGGCCACTACGGCTTCATGGACTACTTCGCTGGTCCCACATACGGCGGCGTTGGCCTGTGCGGCGCCGGCCGCTATCGCTTCACCTACGGCTTCCGCTCCAGCATCTGGATGGTCTACGCCCGCTCCGGCCTGCGCGCCGCCCGCGACTACGCCGAGGGCACGAACAAGGCCTATCTGGACAACTACATCGCCCACTGGGAAGCGCCCGGCAAGACCAAGGGGCTCTTCACCGGCAACGGCGGCAAGCCCCTCTGCCAGCTCCCCTTCTACTGGGGCCAGGGCCGCGCCTTTGATCTCAACAGCTCCACGAACCTCAACCAGTTCATCTGGCTCTGGCACATCGCCGGCTACCGCCGCGCCAAGGACGCCGTCCGCCAGTACAGCGAAGGCCTGGCCGCGGCCTGGCGCCCGCAGATGCGCGACTGGCGCGTGCTCATGGTCTTGCGCGTCCTCACCCAATGCTACAACTTCACGTGGGACCCGCGCCTGCGCGCCATCGCCGAAGGAACGTTCGACGCCTTCACCGACTGGGAAGGCGAAGTCTTTCTCACCAAGAACCGCCCCTACAACAGCAGCACCTACAAAACCCAAGTTGACGTGCGCGCGCTCATCGAGTTCTGGCAGCTCCTGGGCGACCCCAAGCACCACAAGACCGCCGAGCGCGTCTCGCGCTTCTGGTGGAACGCGGTCCTCGGCACGCTGCCCGTCAGCTATATGAACCCCCTCGGCTACGTGGGCAGCTTCCTCTACGACGAAACCGGCGACCCCGCCATCGCCGCCGGACTCGACTTCGGCGTGCGCCGCGCCGCTTCCGCTAACGCCGCCGTCGGGACCTCGGCCATCGCCTCCATCTTCGAGAGCCTGCCCCTGGCCATGAGCGTCCTGGCCCGAAACACCCAGCCCCTCCCCTGGGTCGGCTGCCGCGACTACGGCTATCCCAGCAGCATCGTAGCCTTCAAGACGCGCGACGGCGAGCTCGACTTCACCGTCCGCACCTCCGGCAAAGAGCTGGGCCGCCAGTTCGAGCTCAAGTCCGTGGCCATCGCCGACACATGGGGCCGCGACGTGTGGTCCGTCCTCCAGCGCAGCGCCGGCGCGGGCGCGGCCCGCGTGCCCAAGGACTCCGCCGCCGGCGCCTACGCCATCGAGTTCGGCGAATCCGGCGAGCACTACGCGTTCCTTTCACAGGCCGCGCCCATGGTTCTCTACGCCCCCAAGTACTGGGCGCCGCCGGAGCTGGCGCCTTGCGCCCGCATCTACTTCGACATGCCCAAGGACAGCAAGGACGCGCAGATCTTCTTTGAGGGCATGGCCAGACTCTTCACCCCGGACGGCAAGCCCTTTGGCGACCCCAAGGGCCAGCG